>CAYOAK010000079.1:0-9323 GCA_964401925.1 uncultured Bdellovibrionales bacterium
TTCTGTGCGCCGCCCATGCGTGGGCGGGGGCGGGGGCCGCCCCCGGACCCAGAAAGTATTTCTATTCCGGATCGGCTTCGGCGACTTCCATCACCTCGTTCTCCGGTGCCTCGCCATCAGTTGCGTCACTCTCGGGTGAGCGTCCTTCACGGTACGCCGAGAAGTTACAAACTCCACGAACGTCACAGCCCTTGCAGCGATAGTATGAAGGCTTCGGCACAGCCGGGACGCCGTCCATGATTGAGTACATTTCATCGAGCAGAGTATCGAGCCAACGTTGCTTTTCGTCAGTGTTCTTTATTCGGACCGCTCGCTGCTCAGCGCCCATGATCAGCAGGCCGTAGGGCGGGCGTTTCCCCTCAATCTCTTCGACGAGCCGAAGATGCGCGAGCATCTGCACGACATGCCGATCGCGGACCTTTTTTGAGGCCGGTATGACATCTACCGGGATTATGGAGTGCCCTTCACGCACAATTCCGTGCGGCTGGCTGACCAATTTGGTTTTCTTCGACGTGTACTGGCGAGCCGGCAGCAGGGTGCTGCCCGCCAGAGCTATCAACTCGCTCTTCTCGCCGATCCCTCCGGCGGCTTGAATCTGGGAGCTCTGCCGCATCAGCGTGTCCCAGATGAAAATAATCACCCCGATGATCAGCAGGACAACGAGAATCTCCAGCGGGATGATCCGATCGAATCGCCCGATCATCTGTTCGAACCATGCCCCCGACGGGAGCGGTTTCCTCACTTTATGAATGCGGCTTTGATCCAGCAGGAAGATCGTGATCACTACGAGGACAAGCAGGAGGTAGGCGGTCTTCGCATACCGGCGCAGCCGGGCGGAGAGGTCGAGCTCAGCCAGCCAGGCGCCGCGCCGCTCACGCGAGAGACGTTCGCGCTCCTGGGGCCGTTTTCGAACGCGATGAATCCGTTTGAGGCGCCACGCTTCCGGGCAGACGACGTAGGTCGCGACCTCTGAAGCAGTTATCTGCTGGTCGTGATTTTGGTCTACCTCTTCCGGCATCTGTTGAATCTCTTGGCCTTGTAGAGTTCTCGGTATAGTTGACCGAAAACTATTTAGGACCCTATTCCTGCCCTAAATCACGACACTCCAGCGCCAGTAAGTTGGCATATGGCGCTGAATGTCTCAAAACTTCTACAGGAATTCCCGATAGTTCCATAGATGGCCGAGAATTTGCACCCCACTCTCTCGGAGAATCATCGTACCGGTCTATAGGTTTATTGCGTAAAAAAGTCCGGTTTTAGGCGGTTTAGGAAGAATGGCGGTTGGATCACCTCCCGAGTCACGACGAAGCATGAGCACCCTCCGGGTGTTGATGCAGATGCGTGCAAACGCGCTGACCCAACGTGGCGGCGATACTGTCGTGATGGAGAACATCGCGGCCGGCCTCCGCGCGCTCGGACACACTATCGAGCTCGATCTTTCGGACGAGAAGAATCCGCGCGATTACGACCTCATCCATCTCTATAATTTTGCGACCCCCGAGATCACTGAGCGGCAGGCACGCCGCGCCGTGGAAGCGAGTAAGCCCTTCATCGTCACAACGATGTATGAAGATTGGCCCTTCTTTTTCTCGCCGATGGTCGAGCAGTTCCTCCTCCTCGAAAGTTATCTCGAGGTCGAGCAGATGCCCGGATCTTGGGAGCAGCTGAAGGCCGCGATGGAGAAGATTCCTCCTTCGGTCATTCAGGATAACTCCTTTACAGCGTTTCATGCCGACGCACTTGTCGGAACAGGCCAGACAGAAATCAACGCACTGCGGCGCGACTATCCGCACGCAAAGCTGATCACCGATTACCGCTGCGGCTGTGAAGTACATGTTCCGAATCCCGATCCGGAGCTGTTTCGCAAGCATACAGGCCTCACCGATTTCATCCTCTGCGTAGGACGGCTCGAATGGCGTAAAAATCAGCTGATGCTTTTGAAGGCTCTTGAGCATGATGAGCGTCCGCTTGTCTTCTGCACAGGCGGCTTCACCTATCAGCCCGAATACGAAAAGCTCTGCCGCAAGTTCCGGCGGCGCGGTCAAACGATATTTCTCGGAAAACTTGAGCCCGAGCTCCTGGCGAGTGCATACGCTTCTTGCCGGGCTCATGTTCTTCCGAGTTGGTATGAGTTGCCCGGTCTCGTCTCGATCGAGGCTGCGCATTACGGCGCGAACATCGTCGTCTCCGATTACGGGACGATCCGTGACTACCTCGGGGATGGCGCGTTCTACTGCACACCGGATAGTCCCGAGAACATTCTGTCCGGGATTGACGCAGCGTGGAACGCACCGCGCACCGACTTACTGAAGAACAGAGTTAAGGAGTTCACCTGGGCGAACGCTACCAAACGCTACATGGAGATCTATGAAGCTGTGCTGACTCGGCATGGCTACACGAAGGAGAACGTCGCTATGGATAAGAACGACTTCAGCGACATTCAACGTCTCGACGTAGCGATGCAGACGATCGCCGGTGCGTCGGCCGAAGTGAACCGCGCCAAAGACTCCGTTTCGCTTATTCCCGTTCGAGTCACAAATGATTCTGCTGCTTCAAAGAATGAGGCAGCGACACTCTGCGACGCCGCGGATGAGCTAGTGCGTGCAGGTGATAATGACGGCGCCGCGCAAATGTTCCGAGAGGCTTCGAAGGTCACTCCGAATTACG
Organism: uncultured Bdellovibrionales bacterium; assembly: GCA_964401925.1. Classification (GTDB taxonomy): domain Bacteria; phylum Bdellovibrionota_C; class UBA2361; order SZUA-149; family JADYYL01; genus CAYOAK01. The sequence continues at coordinate 2,668 of CAYOAK010000079.1, forward strand.
CGCGTCCGTATCGCGGGCTCGCCGTGATCTGTCTCAACAAGGGCCAGCTTGCAGACAGCGAAGGATTTTTCCGCCGCGCTCTGCTGGTCGACAAAGATGATGTGAAATCCGAGCTTGGAATCGCGATGGTTCGCGCCCAAAGCGGACGGAAAGGGCAGGCGATGGAGTGCTACGCAGCGATTCTGCAACGGCATCCGACCGAGCTTCTGCCCCTGAAGCAGTATCTTCAGCTTGCGTATGAGCTCCGCGAGTATTCCGGCTTAGAGTCAGTTCTCCGGAACTATCTTGCCGTCGACGGAACGAATATCGATATCCGCTTCTGCCTCGCCGGATGCCTGTTTAAGCAGGGCCGGGACGGCGACACACGTATGGAAGTGGAAGCAATTCTCAGGGCTCGCCCGGACTATGCCGCTGCCGGCGACCTCCTCGCTGAGCTCGATAAGCGGCGCGCAGCCGGACCGAGGCCGGTGGCTGCCGTTCAGACACTCGGCGGAACTCCGATCAGCGCACCGGTTCAAGCTCCTGTTGCGGCCACCTCGCCGGTACCTGCCGCGGATCGAAACATCGATGATCTCAGTGCGGTCGACGTACTAATCAAGGACAAGAAATTCGAGCAAGCCGAGGCGCGTGCCATCGAGCTGCTGGAAACCTCCCGATTTTCGGAGGCGGAGCGCGCACGGCTTGAAGTGGCGAAAGCTGAGGCGATGATCTGTGTAGGCCGTGGCTCCGATGCCAGAGAGATTCTCGAGCGGCACCGGGACGATATCAACGTCGGATACCGGGCAACGGCATCGTTGGGAGTGTATTGGGGAAGCGAGAATAACTGGGATCGCGCTGCACAGCTTTTCCGCATCTCGATCGCGCTCAATCCATCGCACGATATCGCTCTTTCCGGTTTAGGCGTCGCGGCTCTCTTGAAATCGAACAAAGAAGAGGCCTGGGAGTTCTTCTCACGCGCGCATGCAGCAAATCCTGAAAACATCCGCGCGCTGACCGGGCTGATCGAGACGGGGTATCCATTGAAGCGGCTCGATGCTCTTGAGCATGCGCTCCTTACCTATCTTGAGTACGTTCCGGGAAATCTTTCGATCCTCTACGCGCACGCGGGCTGCGCTTATGCACTCGGCAAATTCGATGTATCAGTTAGCCAGCTGCAGAAAATCCGTATCTTTGATCCGAGCCATGCGCTAGCAAATGAGCTCTTGGCAAAGATTGAGGAAGAGTCTCGCGGGTGGAATCAGGTCCGGGCATAAAATCCTGTGAGCGCCGGGCGGGCGCGGGAAAGCCTCTTAATATTCTCATTTTTAATCAGGTGTGGTTCGCGAACGAGCTTCGCGCTCGCGGACACAATGTCGTCACCGTCTCCTGCCCGGGTCAGGGTTTCGACCTCGACATTGCAGAGCCGGGTATTCATCTCGACGAGATTCTTTCGCGGCTGCCCGACGGCTTCACTCCGGATCGAATCGTAGTGCTCGATGACAGCTCAACCCCCTGTTTCACCGGGCTCGAAGAGAGCTCAATTCCGAGCGTCTTTCTCTCCGTCGATACTCATCATCACTACCGCTGGCACCGTTCCTACGCGGAGCTTTTCGACCTGGTGCTCGTCGCGCAGCGTTCATTCATCGAAGTCGGGCACTTCGCACACCCTGCCGTCGAGTGGTTCCCGCTCTGGGCGCCGCGTGTTCCGGAGCCTGCGGCGGCGCGGGATCTCGATGCCGTCTTCCGTGGGAACCTCGACGCAAAGCTTCACCCGCGACGCGCGGAGTTTTTCAAGAGGTTCTGCGAGCTGGTCCCATGCGATGTGAAAGGAGGTGACTGGGCATCCGCATTCTCGCGGGCGAAGATTGTCGTGAACCAGGCCGTCGGGAACGATCTTAATTTTCGAAATTTCGAAGCGCTGATCAGCGGCGCACTTTTGGTTACGCCGCGGCTTTGGAACGGACTCGATCTGTTGTTCGAAGACCGTGTCGAGCTTGTGATGTACGAGCCGGATTCCCCGGAATCAGCCGCCGAGCTGACTCGCTATTACTTGGAACACGAGGCCGAGCGTGAAGAGATTGCTAAGCGCGGCTTCGAAAAGGCGCTATCGGAGCATACGCCGGCGGCCCGGGCAGAAACGCTCGAAGCGCATCTGCTTTCGCTTACAAGAATTACCCGTCCGCGACGGCGGATTGCGGCATTCATGTCGTTTGTTCCATCGCTCCTCAGCGTTTCGCGCAATTCGGATTCCAAGGGTGCCTTGAGGCTCTTCAAGTTGGTGCTCTCGATCCTCCGCCGCGCACTTGAAGCGAACGAGCGATTGGAGGATGGTGACGAAATGTCAGCGGGGATGTTGCTCCTTCTTTTTTTACAGGGCGCGGGCGAGTTTGATCTCGCACTGACACTGAGCCGCGCATTGTCGGCTTCGCATAACGATGAGCTTCTGTTCTTGTTTGAGCTCTCCGCATTGCTTGGAATGAAGAAGGACGGCGAAGCGCTCGAGCGGGCGAAGCAATTTAGCATCAGCCCGGAAGAGCTTCTAGCCAGTGTTCCGCGCCTCCTGAACGAGGTGCGAGAGCGGGTGCACCAGACGCTTGGGGCGATGTGAGCCTTACCGCTCGTTTTCGGATCTTGTTCGGCTGCATCATTGGATATCAGGCCATCCTGATGGGCTATCTGCCGCTGTACTTTTCCGGATTGGGCTTCTCGCCGCTTGAGATTGCGGTTGTGTCCGGAGCCGAGAACGTCGCGATGCTCGTCGGTCCCCCGCTGTTGAGTGCGAGGATGTATCCGCAGGGCTTGTCCATCGCCATTCTCTCGACACTTGCGGGAATCGCGCTCATTCCGTGCATCTTGAGCACCGCGTTTTGGACGGTCCTGGTGTTCTTCTTCCTCTCTCTGCTCTTTAGCAGAGCGAACTTCGCCGCGGTCAACGAATTTGCTGTTCGTTCGGAGCTCGAAGGAAAGCTTCGCTATTCGGATGTCCGAATCTGGGGCTCAATCAGCTTCATCGTCGCCATCTACGTGTTGGGAGTCTATGCCGACGTGTTCGGTGTCTCTCAAATGATGGTTATCGCGGTCGCGGGGCTGTTCGTTCAGGCGATCTTCGGTGTGCTGCTTCCCGATTCGAGTGCACGCGCAGCGGCATCGGACTTCCGGAGCTTTTTTAAGAACCATGTCGATCGGCGTGTCGTGATCCTTTGGATCACTTTGATGTTTCTCTGGGCTTCGCACTCCCCGGTCTACACCTATCTTTCAATCCATTTGCGGCATCATGGCTGGGAAACCTCCACAATCTCGTGGGCCTGGAACATCTGTGTTGTGAGCGAAATTATCGTATTCGCGGCCTTCACCCGAATCGAGCAATTCTGTTCACTTCGTTCGCTCGTGCTCTTCTCACTGATTGCGGCCGTTATTCGCTGGCTCATTCTGGGGTGGACCGTCTCAGTGCCGATTGTGCTCCTGGTGCAAGCCCTTCATGGCTTCACCTACGGTGCAGTTTTTATCGCAACGCAAAAGCTAGTTGCTCATGGCTCGGCCCCGGAAGCGCGAAAGATGGCGCAGGCAGTCTTGATGGCATTCTCCTCCGGGCTCGGAAGTCTCGGCGGAAAGTTGCTGGCGGGTCTTTCTGCTAGGCAGTTGGACCTGTCCGGTGATTTCGCGCAGCTGTTTACCGGGGCGAGTGTCATCGCGCTCGTGGCGGTTTTATGCTGGCTTCGTTTTCCGGCGGCGCAGCCTCAAGCGAGATCTTCCGGTTGACTTTTTGTCGTCGAGGTTCAAGTCTCGCCGCCTTACATCAGTTCTCTCCTCAGAATCCGTCAGCTGCAGAAAGTCGAAACGCGCACTCCGTGGAGGTCTGCTTTAGGCGGTCTTCAAGGAGGTGACGTGAATGCAAGGTTCTGAGACCCGAAATACATACGTCGCTAGCGCGGTAGAGATTGCCTATTTGAAGGCTGCACGCGAGGAAGCGGGATTGGGTGAAGGCACCCGAATGCGCGACATCGCTAGTCGAGTTTTCTCGATCGGCCGGGAAAAGGCGCAAGATCGCCTTCGCGCGATTCTGAAGAGTCCGAAGCTTGCTACGCCTGAGGAACTCGACGCGATGCTCGTTCAGTTTCCGGTGGCGACGAGTATGCTGAAGTGCGAGATGCTGATCGGCTCCGGCTGGCGAGGAGACAAACTGAGTGACGATGAACGGCAGGTCGTCGTTCGTTCGAAGAAGAGATTATCTGTCGTCGCGGAAGGATTCGGGCTTCCTCTGGATGAGTTTCGCCAGATCCTGACCGGCAACGTGCCCCTGCCCGACGCGCATGCCGTTGCAATCGCAACACTGGTTTTTCCGGAGATCGATGCATACACGAAAGATCCGGAATGCGCTTCGGCGGCCGACATCGATCGAATCGTGGCCCGCTTTCCTGTCGCCGCCTGTATTGCGGAGCTTCCGCTGCTTGTCACAGAGCGGAACGAACGCGTGGCGCCGACGGTTCTTGAACGGAAGCTCATCGTCGGATCGGGCCATCGCCTGCCGACGATCGCCGCCCGGGCGGGCTTAACGGCCGATCCGCTTCGGGAGAAACTGAGTTGCAAGGCGGCGCTCGCGCTGCAGGAGGCGGGAACTCTCGACCGGGCTGCGATGGGAGGCCTGAAGGCGGACCTCGTTCAACTGCTTGAAGCCGGGCTGGGACTGCGGAAAGTGCCGCTCGACTTCCTCGAAGCGAGCTCGCTGGCGAAGTTTGGTGTCGCGGGCGAGGCGCTCGTCACGAAGATCGTGGAGCGGCCGGATCTCACACTGAATGCTGAGCAGCTCATCGAGCTGGTGGCGTTCGAGAACGGAATGTCGACTTATCTCCAAGTCGGCACGCTACTGTATGGAGACGCCACGAAGCTCATGACGTATACACGGCAGGGAAGGCTTCCCGATGGGTTTGAGGTTCTTGCCGATCGGTCGAAACACCTCAAAATCTCTCCGAGGATGGCGGTGCTGATCCGCGCTTTTCTCACGCGCGACCAGAAGGAGCTGTTAGTTGATGGATGGGTTCGAAGCCAGTTGGAGCCGATACACCATCCAGCCGCAGCCGCAAGCGACGCTGTGACGGCGGTTACCGCCGACCGGGATCCGCCACCGCCGGTGGCTCCAACGAACGGGATCCCGGATCGATATAGCCGGTCCATGCGACACCATGGGATGCGATCGTTCGAGCAAATGGACGAATACCTCCAGGCGGACCCGGGCACTACTTCGCGCGTGCTTACCACCCGCGAAGATTTTCCAGAGCGTGACGACTACGTCAGCCGCCTCGCCGAGCGGTTTCCGCTGATCGGCGTAGCGCTCGACCGATGGCTTGCGGGGAGCTGAGGCTACTCTTTCTCTTTCTCGAGATTCCATAATCCCACACCATTTGAGGTTTTCAAGCACGCTCACCTTCTTCGACTTTCCTTTGCCCGTTCAAGCAAGAAACGCAGCTCGAGATCCTTCGCCACCGAGATTCCGATCCGCGGCGTGATAATTACTTTCTCACTTTTCGTTCGTCTGGCGCCCGGAAGAATCCGTAAGGAGCTCTTCGTTAGGCAGAGTCCGTTTTGAGCGGAATCAATTCCGAATGCGGCCGTGAGCTTTCCCGGACCGCTGCAGAGATCTTGGACCCGATCTTTTCCGCGCCGCTCGCGCATCAGATCGATCCCTTCGAGCGGCTCAACTGCACGAACCAAAACCGCCTCGCCAATCCCGGGTTTGTTCGTTACCACGTTGAAGCAATAGTACATGCCGTAGATGAAGTAGACGTAGCTTCTTCCGGCCTCGCCGAACATCATTTCGGTGCGCGGAGTCTTCCCGCGAAATGCATGACAGGCAGGATCGTTGCGAAGGTATGCCTCGGTTTCGATTATGCGGCCGACGGTCGTTCCCTCCGGCGATTCATGAACGAGAAGCGAGCCAAGTAATCTGCGCGCGACCGAAACCGTCGATCCTTGAAAAATGGTTGAAGTGGTTGCGCAAGGACTCATGTGCAGAGCTTAACCACAGAGCTCCTACCCGCCCAGCGGCGCGGCGTTGACTAAATGCCATGCATTTGTTTGAGAGGGAGGGTGGTTCGGTAGACGGGACGTAGTGAGGTTTTTCGAAAGGAGAACGGTTCATGCCTGTCCTTGGACATGCTTCAACCCTCGGTATCGCGCTCGTGCTGATATATCGAGCGGAGTTCGGAATTGTTCGGCTGGCGGCAAAGCTGGCGCATAACTGGCGGCTTGTTTTGATCTTCCTCCTGCTCGGATACGGGCCGGATATCGATCTGATCTACAACCTTCCGTTTGACCTCCTGGGCATCAAAGTGGCTCCGTTTCTCGCACACCGGGGCTGGACTCATTCGCTGCTCGGAGTTCTGCTGCTGGCGCGCCTGGTCTTCCGGCTGCAGCTCTGGTGGGGAATCAAGCTTCTGACGTATCGGATGTGCACCTGCATCATGCTGTGCCATCTGGTTCTGGACCAGGTTTGGGACAGGGTGACGGTCCCCGGCGGCTTCCTCTCGAACGTCTGGATCTGGATCTACTGCCCAGGCTGTGTGCAGCGCATATATCAGAAGCACAACGCGGCCGAAGGACTCCGAGACGCTTTCGGCAAGATCTTCGACCACCTCCTCCGTGAGTTCGCCGATCCCTGGATCTTGTTCTTCGCTTTCTCC
>CAYOAK010000079.1:9333-14051 GCA_964401925.1 uncultured Bdellovibrionales bacterium
TGCGCAGGCGACAGCCGCGGCTGGTCAAAGTAGCCGTGAAAAAATAGATGGCCGAACCACTCGGGGCCTTCGTTGCCCCTCTTTTTCCGCTTTATTCGCGGTGCCTAACCTTCGCGCCAGAATCCGATCAGCTGGTTGGAGAGCACGAGCAATGCGCTAATCGAAAGCGGAGTGCCCTCGACTTCTTTCACATGCTGCAGGTAGTGCTTGAAGCCTTTCTCATGCTTCATGCGGAAGTGCTTATACTGATCTGAAAGATTCTCTCCGGGCAGTTCGAACAACTCGCGAAGAATCAGCCCCGGGGTGTGACGGATGGTCGAGGAAAGAGTCCGTTGTGCGGTCACATCCCAATGCTCAAGCGAATCGACTTTTCCAACGAGCTCCAGCAGATGCGAAATACGGAGATCGGTTGTGATCTGGCCGTAGGTCTGTGCGACAAGCTCGCTCGAAATCTTCCGTGCTCGAGCGATGTGGATCACATCAAGGAGACCCGTCGAGTACGGCAGGGAGGCAACCTCATCCGAAACATCGGGTGAAAATCCGCATGCACGATACCGTGTAGAGGCGTCATCAAATCTCTTGCGCTCCGAATCGGGAAGAAAATGCGGACTCGCCTTCCGGAGCTGATGGTATTCCTCTTCGAAAGTCCGTACGATCTCCTGAATTCCGCCGAATTTCACTCCCGTAGCACCGCCCCGGAGTATCCACCGCGTGGTGTTGTCGGCCGCGTTGTTGACCCGCATGATCGCCGACATGAACCGTTTGCTCGTCGTTGCTCGATCGTAGGGCTGCAGCTCCTCGTTGATCCGCTGAACCTGCAAAATCCGCTTCGCTGCAAGGAACGCGCTGATCGACGCTTCCTCGGATGTCCCAAGCTCCTCAGTGAGCCGGTAGAGAAAAGTTGCGCCCATTCGTTCGCCAAGAATGTTTGCTACTTGGGTTGCAATGATCTCCCGCCTGAGCGGATGCGTCCGGATATCCGCCGCGAATTTTTCTTGCAAAGGCCGGGGAAAATAATCAAACAGCAGATCTTCGAGCGCCGGGTCATCGGCAAGCTTCGAATCAACGACGATGTCTGACACCCAGATCTTTACGCAGGCAAGCAAGATCGCCATCTCTGGACGGCACAGTCCTTGTTTGCGCTTGCTCCGATCGGCAAGCGACTCATCATCGGGAAGCTCGTCAAGCTTCCGGTCGAGGAGCTTCTCCCGTTGAAAGAGGGCGATGATGCCCTTGTAATAGCTGAGATACTGCTTTGACCGGGTGACGCCGCCGGTGATCGCACGGCTTTGGAGCGAATTTCGATCGAGGACCTTCAGACAGACTTCGTCTGCGACCTCCATCAGAACCTTCGTGCGGGCGTCGAACGAGAGCGTGCCGCGTGTAACCGCCTGCTGAAGCAGAATCTTGATGTTCACTTCAAGGTCGGAAAGGTTCACTCCACCCGAGTTGTCGACGGCATCCGTGTTAATTCGCCCGCCATGTGTCGCGTATTCAATCCGCGCGCGCTGGGTGAATCCCAGGTTTCCGCCTTCGCTGACAATTTTTGCGCGAAGCGCTGAAGCGTCAACGCGCACTTCATCGTTGCCGCGATCTCCGACTGCAACATTGTGCTCCGTTGACGCCTTGACGTAGGTGCCGATCCCGCCGTTCCAGAGCAGATCGACCGGTGCACAGAGAATGATCCGGATAAGCTCAACCCCGGAAACCGTCGCCTGCTGGGTGCCGAGCGCGGTCATCGCTTCGGGCGAGAGCTTAATCTCCTTCAGCGAGCGGTCGAAAATCCCGCCGCCTGCGCTCAACAGCTTTCGGTCGTAATCCATCCACGAAGACGCCGGGAGGTTGAAGAGCCGCTTCCTTTCGGCAAACGAGCTCTTCGGATCAGGCGTCGGATCGAGAAAAATGTGCCGGTGATCAAATGCGGCAAGCAACTTTGCGCTGTCGCTGAGAATCAGGCCGTTTCCGAAAACGTCGCCCGACATATCGCCGATCCCGACAACCGAGAACGGTTCGCGATCAATATCGTGACCCATCTCCCGGAAGTGACGGAGCGTGGTCTCCCAAACTCCGCGCGCGGTGATCCCGTAAGTTTTATGATTGTAGCCGTTCGATCCGCCGGAAGCGAAGGCGTCGCCGAGCCAGAAGTTGAATTCCTGTACGGCGATCTCGTTGGCAATATCGCTGAAAGCTGCAGTTCCTTTATCAGCGGCGACGACGAGATACGGATCGGGACCGTCATGCAAGACGAGCCCCTCGGGATGGATGATGTTTGTCCCCTGCAGGTTGTCAGTGATCTCGAGCAGACTGCGAATGTAATCTTTGTAGCAGGCGATCACCTGTTCTTTTGAAGGGCGGGTCGTCCCCTTCACCACAAACCCGCCTTTTGCTCCTGCCGGAACGATGATCGCATTCTTCATCTGCTGCGTCTTCATCAGACCGAGAATCTCGGTGCGAAAGTCATCATGACGCTCGCTCCACCGAATTCCACCTCGTGCGACACGGCCGCCTCGAAGGTGAACCCCTTCGAATGCCGGAGCACAGACAAAGATCTCGAACAGCGGCCTCGGCTCGGGCATGCGCGCCAGCTTCGCGCAGTCGATCTTGTAAGCGATGCGCAAAGAGTCGCTTTTATAGAAATTGGTCCGGAGAATCGCCTCGAGCAGATTGAACATCGCGCGAAGTGCGCGATCGTGCGCGAGAATCGAGACCTTGGAGAGCTCCTCCGCGAATCGCTCCCTGATCTCCGAGAGCTTCACATGGCGCGAGGTCACGCTTTCGGTGCCCGGTTCAAATTTAATCTGAAAACCGTTGACGAGGTAGCGGGCAAGACGCGGGGATGCAAGCAGCGCCGTCGCCACGAGTCCTTCGGACGGAGCCTCTCGAAGCTGCCAGAGGTGATGACCCAGCGCTCGAAGCAGCGCGATCTCACGGATAGTCAATCCCGGTTCGAGCAACAGTCCGTTCAGCCGATCGTTCTCTGCCTCACGCAGGATGAGCGAACGCAGCCCGGGAATGACGATCGAGCTGACCAGCTCATCGGGAATTGCCGCGCCTCCCCGTGGACGAACGGTCAGTGTATGAATTGCTCCCCACGAGACATCGCTGTCCCTACTGCGGGACAGACGCGTTACTGTCTCGTTCAAAACATCGAACCCGACATTCTCCAGGAACGGGAGAAGCTCGCTTAAGGTCAGCTGTCCTCCCCGTTTGTAAATTTTGAGTATGAGCTCGCCTGGCACCCGCGGATGAACGTGGAGATCGAGAACGAGCGGGTTCTCGGCGCTCAATTGCTCGAGAAACTGAATATCGATCAGGGACTCGCGGTGCGAAACGGAAGCTTTGTACGAGTCGGGAAAAACCTCGTTATACAGACCGCTCAGCTCCATTCCGGCCTCCCGGCCGCGCTCTCTCGAAAGCAATAGATCGAGCTTTTCCTCCCAGCTGAGAGAGAGCTCGCTGATATTGCGTTCGATCTCTTCGATAGGAGCGGGCAGCGACGCACGGGCCGGATTCGGAATGAGGAAGTAGAGCGCAACGAGGAGATCCTCGTTGCTTGCGACCTGATAGCCGAATGTCGGATCGAAATGCTGAAAGGTCCGCTTCAGAAAACGCTGAATCCGCTGCAGCGCTCCGGATGAGAATCGATCCCGGGGCATGAAGATCGAGAGCGAGAAGAAGCGTTTTAAAGAGTGATCGCGAAGGATGACCTTCGTCTCATTCCTGCGCTGCAGCGCCATCATCGCCAGGATATCCTGCCGCACCACCGCGCGATCGAATTGGAACAGGTCGGCCTTTGGAACGGTGCTGATCAGCGAGACGAGCTCTTTAAAATCATGCGAGTTCGGGAGGAATCCCTCTTGCTGCAGCACTGATTCGATCTTCCGTTTGATCAGCGGAATCGAAGTCGCCTCCTGAGCCACAGCTTTCGAGGTGAGCAGACCGAGGAACGACATTATGATCGGCTCGTTGTTCATCTCGGTGCGAATCGTCACCAGATCGAGTCTGCTGCGGCGGTGAACGCTGCTTTCGGTATTGAGTTTTGTGAAGAGGAAGTTTCCCTTTGTCGACTCGAGATATTCCGCATCGTGTTTCACCTCGTCGAGCTGTTTCCTGAGCTCCGCATTCTTCGATTGAAACAGCCCGAGGTCGACGTCTCGCTTGGCTAAGGTACTTTTGGCCGGGGCATTCTTCTCGATCCCCCATTCGCGATATCCGAGGAAGACAAATCCGCCGTCAATCAACCACTGCAAAAAGTCGGCGACCTCAGCTCGTTCGTAGTCTTCTTCCAGCGGATCGGGGGGAAGCAGCTTGATCCAGTCCCGGGCCAGCCGCACTTTGCTTACGAGCGGCTCAAAGTCGGAAGTAATTGTGAGAACGTCGGCGAGCGTCTCTTCAATCGCCTTTTTCAGACTGGAGAGCTCTTTCTCCGAATCCAGTCGATCGAGCTCGAAGTAGGAGAGGGAGAGGAAAGTTCCCCCGGAGGTCTTCAGCATCGGATGAAGCAGCACGTGGTGCTTGATTCCCCGCGCGCGCAAGAGCTCCGCCACGGAATCGATGATAAAGGGACGATCGACGAGGGTTACGAAGAGGCTCGTATACGCGCCGCGCTCGGAACCCTTTTTCGGATTCTTGATGTTCACCGATGCGGAGGTTTTTCCGGCAAGGTATCTTGCGACGATCTCCGATGCGTCCGTTGCGATATCGATCAATGTCTCTTT
>CAYOAK010000080.1:0-14000 GCA_964401925.1 uncultured Bdellovibrionales bacterium
ACAAGCTCCCACTCGAATGCGTAGAGAACTTCGAAGAAGTTGTTGCTCCACTTCGTCGGTGTCGTAGTCCAGGTGACTTCCAGTCCACTCGTGATCGTTTCAGCACCATGGCCGGAACCTAGAGAGCTCAGCCAGCCGAGTCCTTGAGCCTCGATAGGCGCGCCCTCAGGCTCGACCCCGACATACTTGCTTGCATCGCCTGCACCGTGAGTCTTTCCAAAGGTGTGTCCACCCGCAATGAGAGCAACCGTCTCCTCATCATTCATAGCCATTCGAGCAAAGGTTTCTCGAATATCTCTTGCTGCAGCGAGAGGATCGGGGTTCCCATCCGGACCTTCCGGGTTCACGTAAATGAGACCCATCTGCACAGCGGCAAGCGGATTGTCGAGCTGACGCTCCCCACTATATCGCTCAGCCGCGAGCCACTTACCCTCGGGTCCCCAGTAAATGTCCTGCGGTGCCTCCCAAACATCCTCCCGTCCCCCGGCAAACCCGAAGGTTTCAAACCCCATCGATTCCAGTGCGACGTTTCCGGCCAGAATCATGAGGTCCGCCCAGGAGATTTTCCGGCCGTACTTCTGCTTGATCGGCCAGAGGAGCCTTCGCGCTTTGTCGAGGTTCGCGTTATCCGGCCAGCTATTCAGCGGAGCGAACCGTTGAGATCCGGCGCCTGCACCACCTCGTCCGTCACCGATCCGATAGGTGCCCGCGCTGTGCCATGCCATGCGAATGAACAGCGGCCCGTAGTGACCGAAGTCCGCCGGCCACCAATCCTGAGAGTCTGTCATCAGAGCATGGAGATCCTTGATCACGGCGTTCAGGTCGAGGCTATTGAACTCTGCCTTGTAGTCGAACTCCTCACCCATCGGGTCGGACAAAGAAGAGTGCTGATGGAGGATCTTCAGATTGAGCTGCTCCGGCCACCAACCGGCGTTCGTCGGCGCCCCAGCGACGGTGTGCTTCCGCGGACCGGCTCCGGTGAAAGGACACTTTACCGCACCGGAAACGCTCTTTTCATTGTTGGGAACAGCTGCAGCAGAACCTTTAATCTCTTCCATTTGTTGGGGACTCCTTCCAGTTTTCTATAAAGGGACTTTGCCGCACGACGGCTCAGCATCACTTCCTCGGCCATTTCCCCCCGATGTGTCAATCGAAGGCCATTTTTGGCGGGGCAGACGGGACGCCGCTTCGATTAGAGAGTAAGGCGTCGAGACCTATTTCTTTGAAGCGGCCGCCGCAAATGCCTGAAGCAATGGCCGGTATGCTCCTTCCAGATCCATTTCGGGATGACTCTGAACTCCGAAGCAGAATTGTGTGGGATGTTCGATTGCTTCGACGCCGCCATCTTGAGCGAGCGCGGCGGTTCGCAATGCGGGCGAAACATTTCGGATTGCCTGGTGATGCCTTGTATTCACCATCGCTTCGGTCTTCCCCACTATTTCTTGAAGGTTCGTCCCGGGAACGAAGGACACTTTATGAAAGTTCTTAGAGAGATCTTCGTAGGTGGCACTGTCATGATTCACATCCGAACCAAGATCCGGAATGTGCTGATGAAGGGAGCCTCCTAAAGTCACGTTCAGTATCTGGCATCCCCGACAGATTCCGAGAATCGGCCGATCGAGCGAAAGAAAGAGCTCTATGAGCGCGGATTCTAGTGCGTCGCGGTCCGTGTCCGGCTCTCCAGTTTTTGCGTGCGCCGATTCGTTATAGAGCCTGGGATTCACATCCGTGCCCCCCATCAGCATGAGTCCAGAGCAGTTGCGTTTTACCAGATCGAGGTCATGCATTTCGGATGGAGCCAACAGGAATGGCTTTAGGCCAAGAGACTGCAATAAAATCAGGTATGTTTCCCGGACAAACCGTTCCCGGCCAAAGCCGTGACCTTTGCTTCCGAGTGGTAAGGCGATCATTCGAGATTCAATGCGAGATCTGCGGGTGCGTCGATTTCGATCCAGCCTCCAAAAATCGGCACTCCTTTTACGGGCATGAGCCGATCGATCACGAGTTGAATGAAGGAGGTCATAAACATATTGTCGAAAGACTTCCCATCGTAGATGGCCGTTCGATCTAAGCCGTCGTAAAAGGCAATCACTGACGGCAGCACGTCCTTAGAGATCTTGATCAGCCCCATATATTGGCCTTGAATCTCGGAAAGGGACTTTGGTTTTTTTCCGAGCTCAATGATGTTTGACGATTCATCGAGCTTCAGAGTCTCAGCGTCGAGCAACGGATCTTCCATTCTCCGCTCCCATAATGTCCGCCATTCTTTATCGATTGTCGTCGAGATCGGATCAGGGGACTTTAAGAGTGCCTCCAGGATCTCTTTTCGAAAAATGATGTCCCCATAGACTATTAAAAGATCGTCGTTCATCTCCTCTCTGGCGCTGAAGAGAGTGGCCACCATATTTGTCGTCGCAAACCGGTCGTTCAAACAGTAGCGCACATTGGACTGGCTGAAGGCCTCCGGCCGGTACCCCCGCACGACGATTACGTCCTTAATTCCAGCGCCGAAAATGACGTCCAGCGCGTACTCCAGGATCGGGCGCCCCCGGTACTCGACCAGGCATTTGGGGCGGTCGTCGGTGTATGGCCGCAAACGCTGTCCCTGGCCTGCCGCTAAAATGATTGCTTTCACGGATCTCCCCCGGTTCGAAACCGCGGCGAATCAAGAGCTTAGGCCGATTCGGGAATGAATCCCCATATGGAACCCGGCTTTGTCCACCTCAGCTGAATCAGCCGCTTACCGCTTATCATCTATAGAATAATCAGGTTTTATGACATCGGTATTGTTTGGTTCTAAAGCGGAGACTCTTGCGCGCCTATGTTCGCGTGTAACCCGCTGCCAGGTTCAACCTCCACTCCTCTTCACCGTCGGAGAATGGCTTCAGGATCCAGGTTCGGTCATTGGAAAAATCCAAGCGGCCTTTTCAAAGACTGAAGCGATCGCGGTCCGAAGTTCCGTGCAGGGGGAAGACTCCCCAGAAAGCTCGCATGCCGGCGAATTTCAGTCGGTACTGAACGTTTCTATCGAATCGGCTGATGCCATTCGGACCGCCATCGATACCGTCATCGATTCCTACCCAGACCGGTCGCCGTCGAATCAGTTCTTCTGCCAGAAAATGGTCACGTCTATTCGGATCTCCGGCGTCGCGTTATCCAGCGATGTAACTTCCGGCTCTCCTTACATTACGATCAACTATGACGACGTTTCGGCAACGAGCAACTCGGTTACCTCCGGGAGAAGCAACAACCTAAAAGCCTACGTGCGATTCCGGGGATCGCCTAATCCACCGCCAACCGTTGAGCTTCGGCTTATTGTTGACGCAATCGCCGAACTCGAGGCGCTCCTCTCCTGCGATCATCTCGATGTAGAATTTGCGATTGACGATCAATTGCAACTTCATCTTCTGCAAGTTCGGCCAATGGTTCTTACGCGTGGTAGGCACATCATGTCGGAGCAGATCCTCGGCTCCGCGCTGGGGAAAGTTCATTCGAAGATCGCCAAGTTGAACAAGCCCCATCCAGGCACCGACGGCAAGAAGGCTCTCTTCAGTGTTATGTCTGATTGGAATCCCGCAGAGATGATCGGCGTGAAGCCAAAGATGCTCGCGCTGTCGCTCTATAAAGAGCTGCTTACGGATAGTGTCTGGGCATATCAACGTGACAACTACGGTTATAGAAACCTCAGAAGCTTCCCGCTGCTGATTTCATTTCTCGGAGCGCCGTACATCGACGTGCGCGCAAGCTTCAACTCATTCGTTCCGAAGACGCTCGACGATAAACTCGCAGAACGCCTGGTCGACTATTACATTGACCGGCTCAGTGAGAATCCGGCCGACCATGACAAGGTTGAATTCAATATCGTTTTCTCCTGTTACTATTTGAATTTAAACGCCCGGCTCAAAACATTGCTAGCGCATGGCTTTTCCGAACTGGAGCTGGACCGGATCAAGTTTGCATTACTCAATCTTACGAACTCGATTATCTCACCGGGGTCCGGATTGTATCAGAAGGACATCGCCAGAGTGAACGTCCTGGAGTCCCGATTCTCCACCATAATGGAAAGCGATTTATCGCAGGTCGACAAACTGTATTGGTTGACCGAGGATTGCAAACGATACGGGACCCTCCCCTTTGCCGGGCTTGCGCGAGCCGGGTTTATTGCTATTCAATTTCTCCGTTCCTTCGTTGAGCTCGGAATCATGACGCCTGCTGAGATGGATCAGTACATGAATTCGCTGAATTCAATTGCGCATCAGATCTCTGCTGATACAAGGCAAATGCGCGCCGGCGAACTTTCCCGGGAGGACTTTCTCTCGAAGTATGGGCATCTTCGGCCTGGAACCTACGACATCCTCTCCCCTCGCTACGATGAGAACTTCGCAGTCTATTTCCGCGGGACGGAGCCCGGCTCGGAAGCTGAGGCTCAACCGGTTTTTGAGTTTCGCGATGAACAGAAGGAGCGCATTGCCGACTCTCTCAGAGAGAACGGAATACAATGTAGTCTTGAGCAGCTCCTAGCTTTTCTCAAAGACGCCATTGAGGGGCGTGAGTGGAGCAAATTTGTTTTTACTCGATCCTTGAGCGCAATCCTTCAATTGCTGGGAAATTGGGGCGAGTCGCTTGGCGTGAAGAAGGAGGAGCTCGCATATTTGGATTTTCGTTGCGTTCTGAGCTTGTATGCTTCCCAAGAACATCGGGATGTCGCGGATATGTTTCGAGAGAACATTCAAAGAAATCAAGAGGCCTACGAGTTCACAAAAGCGTTGAAGGTTCCGCAGTTGATTCGCAATCAATCGGAGGTTTACGATTTTTTCCATTCCCAGGTTGAACCGAACTTCGTAACCCAACTTCGGGTGCTGAGCGATGTTGTCCTGGAATCCAAGCTGACGACGGAGGAGCTGCGAGGAAAGATTATCTTTATCCGAAGCGCCGACCCGGGCTTCGATTGGCTGTTTTCTCGAGATATCGGCGGCCTGGTGACAATGTATGGCGGGGCCAATTCTCACATGGCTATTCGCTGCGCAGAACTTCAGATACCGGCGGTACTCGGGTGTGGCGATCGATTTTTCGAAACATGGAGCCGCTCAAAAGTCCTCGAGCTCGATGCCCTCAATAAATCCGTAAGGATTATTTCGTGAAATCACTTCGTCCGGAAGCGGGATGCGTGATTTGGATTACCGGCTTTTCCGGAGCGGGGAAGACGACTGTCGCCACCGGAGTGATAGCGGAGTTACGCAAGCATCACAGCAATATCGTGCATGTCGACGGGGATGCCGTTCGTGATATCTGCGGGAACGATCTCGGCTATTCTGTGGAAGATCGATTAAAGAACGCGTTTCGAGTTTCCCGGCTTTGCAAGTTTCTCAGCGGTCAAGGGCTCGTGGTGGTCTGTTCGACAATCTCGCTCTTCTCCGAGGTATGGCAGTGGAATCGGCTGAATATTGAGCACTATAGAGAGGTCTTCTTGGACGTGAATCCGGAGGAACTCTGCAGACGGAACCAGAAGGGATTGTACGATGCTGACAATAGTCAAACCGTCGTAGGCGTAGGACAGCCGTACGACATTCCACCGAACGCCGAGCTTGTATTGCGAAATGTCGATTCGAATCACTTAGCGGAGAACGTGCAGCGAATAATCGCCCTTTTCGAGCGGAGGGACGATGAAACAAGGTGACTTTACGGAACTGGCCCGGAGCTACGTCAATCGGGCTGGCTATTCCGACCTGGTTCTTCGAGCCATTGCTTTACACGTGGGCGCCCTCGGAAACGAAAGGAAGATTGTCGCCGATGTCGGGGCGGGAACCGGAAAGCTTACGGAGAATCTTGCGGAGCTCGGGCTGAAGAATATCACGGCCGTCGAGCCGAACGACGCGATGCGCACGGAGGGAGAGAAGTATACCTCCCGATTCAAGATCGATTGGCGCAAGGGAAGTGGTGAAGAAACCGGGCTTGAATCTGCGTCGGTGGACTGGCTCCTTATGGGATCGTCATTTCATTGGGTAGACCTGAGACGGGGCCTCAATGAGTTTCACCGTGTCATTCGCCCGGGTGGCTCGTTCACAGCGCTCTGGAACCCGCGCGATTTGGTAAAAAGTGAGCTCCACCAGAATATCGAAGCTCGTATCTATTCTCTCCTGCCGACGCTTGAACGCGTTTCATCGGGCTCTGCGAAATACACCGCCACACTGGAATCGGATCTCGTATCCACCGGGCAATTTGCCGACGTACTTTTTATGGAGGCCTCTCACGAAGTGATTATGCCTCGCGACCGTTACCTGGGAGCATGGCGGTCGGTAAATGACATTCAGGCACAAGCTGGGCCGGAGCTCTTCGAACGCATAATGGCTGCGATTGAAGACGAGCTCGGTGATCGAACTGTAGTTGCGGTCCCATATAGAACGAGAGCGTGGACTGTGCGCCGAACCGGCCCCTAACAATGAATGGTCCTCAACTTTTCCCCGGTCGCTTGGAGCGTTACGAACGCTATCGGGACATGTTTGTTGAAAAGGGAGATTTTGGGGCAGCAAGGCAGATCACCCATCAGCTTGCGGCGCTGAATGTATCGCGGTTTTCGAGCCTCCCGGATGAGCTCGCGGGACTCGCTGCTCGTCATAACGAGCGCCTCTTGAAAACCATTGAGGGCCCGGCGCGGAAGTTTGATTTCTTCGTTCTCCCCTCCCTTCGGGGCGGATCGAGAATTATGGAGCTGCTCTTTCACCTGCATCCCGCAGTCATCGCGCCGCCAATGCCTACGATCGATGAAGCAATACTCAGCGATGCGCCGGCCGCATTGCTGCACCGCTATCGGTCGCTCCTTACCTCCGCTTACCCGCTGCCGAAAAAGGTGGGATTCGTATTTCACCGTTTCTTATTTTCTCCTGGGGAGGCGCAGCGTGCCGCCGAGACCGCATCGATCCTGTTCGACACTCCGCGCTTCTTGCAGATCGTGCGGGACCCGGAGTCGGCACTCTTGAGCGAATTCAATCACCATTTCATAAGCGCTTACCGCGGTGACTACTCTTTCCGGCAACTCGGACTGGCGTGGCCGGACAGGAATGTCACGCCGCTAGAACTCCCCTCTCCTCCGACTGAGGAACTCGACGCATTCTTTGATCATCTTGTACCGTCGCGTCTGATCTACCAGACGCTTGGTGACATTTTTCGGCGCCGATTTCCCGATATGTCTGTCATGGCGTTCGAGAGCCTTCTTCCCTCTCAAGGTGGCGCGGGAATCCGCGAACTGTGCAGGTTTGCCGAGGTCGACCCTTCCGCAGACGATCCGCTTCTGAATGAAACCGCGACAAATGTGGTCGGAATGTTGATGGAAAAAAACGCCATGCCGATAACCATCGGTGCCTATCGCCTTCAGCTTGCACTCGGATACGCCGATCAGACTGCTCTTCATCCCAATTGGAAACGCATCGAGCTTGCTTGGTGCGCTCCGTCTCCTGAAGCGATCACGCTCGGACTAGAGCCGCGAACATTGTGTCTCACCGCTTCTGCAGAGGCATGGGCAGGTCTCCCGCATTCCTTACAGTTCGAGCTTCTTCAGAAAAAAACCTTTGATCGTATCCTTACCGACGTTCTCCTCCCCAATTGGTTGAATAACTTCGCGGCATGGCAACACAATGTCAGCCCTTTCCTGCGCCGGGAGATCTCTTCGAGAATGAGAGATTCGATCCTTCGCCACGCCGGGGAGGAGATCCGGGGCTTTCTCGCCGCACATCCGGCCTTCGCCGAGCGATGGCCGATAGCGGCCCGCCTTTAATCTCCGAATGGAAGGCTATTGAATGTTTACGGCACTAAGGATCTGGCAATGCATTTTGCGAGCACCGCCGACTCGACTCATGATGAAGAATTGAAAGCGAGCTCTCGACAATGCTCCCAACTTACCGAAGAAATTGCGGACAAGCTTCGCTTAAAGGAGCGTTAACCCGACTGTGAAGCCGAGGACCTCTGCGCCACTATAATTTGGACCAGGCGTCAAACCAGTCATTTTTATCCTCGGGATTCATTTCCAAGAGAGGTGCGAGCAGCTCGAGATATTTCACGACAGCAACCTGCTCACATTCGGGCCAAGCTCGAAAGTTCATGTATTTCAGTACCTCGAATAAATGCCGTGGATCGAGTGGATCGCAGGAAATCGGCGGCGCCAACACTTCGAGAATTCGCGGAAGATAATGTCTGTACACGCGGGAATCCTGCCAATGATCCACAGATTCCTCAAGCAACACCCGCGAGGCTTCCGCGCCTAGAGTTCGAAGAGGAGTTTCATAGTACTCCGCAATATTCTCGTCCGAGTAGCAGGCAGCACAGAATTCGCCTCGTTCCGTGTAATGCTCGAATACTCGATACAGATCCTCTATCGCGTCACGTAAAAGTTTGTTGTTCGGATCGTTCATTCGCCGGTAGCTTGTAGCGCTGAATCAGGGCTTTAAAATCAGTTTCCGCCCGTAAATATGCGTTTCATTCTTGCTAGATCCAGTGAGCCCTCCTCTAAAATAGCCCGGTTTGGCGAGATGCAGCAGGCATATCGCCCATGAACTTTGCTTCCTGATGTGCGGCACTCTCTATTTGAGAGACAGCATAACGAATCTGATCTTCAAGGACAGGAGAGAAAGTTGTGCAGGAATTCGACAAAAACCAATTGCCGCAAGAGCCTCCAAAGCCTGTTGCCAAGGAAGAGAAGCCAAACAGTGCACCGGCCACCGAAAGCTTCCTTTGCAAGCCACCCGTTCGGACTGCCATCTCTGCGTCCTTTGGAGGTCTCGTCGGAGCCGGAACAAGTTACACCGGTCCAGCAGCGCTCGGACTCGGTGCAGCTGCGGCGACCATGCTCAGTGTTGTTCTCCAAACCAATTGTAAATCAGAACTCGATTGGGGTGAGACCGCTATCTAGGCCGCACTTGGGGCTGGCGGAGCCGCGGCAGTCTTTCGCATGCTCTTGAATCCCACCTTAGGAGCTCAAGCGGCCGGCGCGTTCGGCGCCGCCGGTACGGGCGCATCGGAGCTACAGCGCTTAGGAGTGCGAGTTTCTGCTCACATAAAGGCTTGGAACATGACACCCCAAGAGCAACGAGAGTATCAACGGCTCATCGGACAACGCCTTGCCCCGTTTCGCCATCAAGGGGATGAGTTTCTGAAGGGTGTGGGAAAGGCTGTGGTAGAGCACATCTTGAAATCACAGAGCTTCAGCGAGTTCGTTACAAAGATGAAGAAGTAGGACGGGTTCGACCCACGAAATTGCCAATGTGGCAGTCGATCGGGCAAGGCAGCCGAAGCGCTGTCCTCCTCCAAAGGCCGTGATCGCCTATGCTTGCTTTACCATGCGAATCAGGAACAGGAGCACCATGGCTCCGATCGTTGCCACGACGAGAGCGCCAAGCATTCCCGCCCCTGGGTACACACCGAGCGCTGAAAACAAATAGCCGCCAAGCAGCGCTCCGATAACTCCGATAATAATGTCACCGACAAGGCCGAATCCCCCGCCTCTCATGAGCTGACCGGCCAGCCAGCCGGCGCATAAGCCGATCAATATGAAATATAGGAACGACATAAAGATACCTTCTTAATTTTTGCATCGGAGAAAAGTGGCTCCGATTACTTGTGCTTCCGTTACGGCAACACTACCTCTGGGTGAAATTGAGGGTTATGACCGTCGTCATCATCCTAAGAGGCTGCTCGAACTTCGAAATGTAAGATGGGCTCGAAAAGGCGACCCCCTTGCGGGATATTCGGGTCCTTCCATAGAGTTTCTTCGATCCCACTGCAAACCTACATCAGGAGGACCGATGCCAAAGTCAAAGAAGCCTACGGCAGGTGAGCGCAATCAGACGAAGACGACCAAGCCAGGCGGGAAAAAGGCGGCATTGAAAGGAATGCGGAAGCCTCATCTTCGTGCCGGTGAGATGCCCGTGCGGGTAGAAAACTCGGGGCTTGAGGCCTGGCTGTATGATGAGAATTTTCGGGTGCCGCTAAAGAAGTCTGGAGCGCTCGACTTTCGCTCTGATGAGGGTCCCGCCAAGTTCGTTCAGGCTACCGGCAAGGGACAAGTTGTCGGCTACAGCCTCTATCAGGATGATCCCCTTTCGATCTCCGTCATCGTCGGAAAGCCTCTGACCAACAAGGAACTGAAATGCGCGCGGTGGCAGAAGCCGCAAACAGCGTACCTCCATCTGCCGTCCGGCCGTCTGCGAATTGAATCCAATGATGCAAGCCGAATTGGTCCGGAGAAGCCGACGGCGAAAGGAGCGAGTGTGCAGGTTCCTCCTGGGAAGTATAGGCTCACTCTCTATCGGATTGATGGCGAAGCGCTGACCCGCGACGACATTGCGTGGGATGGTCCGCAAGAGGTTGTCGTTCTCACCAAAGGGGGAACTGAGAAAGATGCCGTCGACGACCTCATTCCGTATGAGGCGACGAGAGACCTCTCTTGGGTAAAGCAATACAAACTTTCAGGGAAGAAGGCAGAAGGACTGATCTGGTTCGAGGATTGCTGGGACACCTTTGTATTCAATCTTGATTCCCAGGCGGTATCGAAACTGAAGATCGATCCTGGAAACTATTTGCGTATCCAAGTCCCTTCCCTCCCCTTGACGCTTGTTTCCGTCATCGGTTCCTCGTGGAAGGAGGCCCAGAAGTTCCGGCCGCCCGAAGGGTTGGACCTCACGGAATACGGAGTTTGCGCCCTTACTCCACTCCAAAGCTGGAATGGAACCCAAGCGCTGTTCGGGCGACGAGAGAAAGCAAAGACCGCAATTCCGGAAGCTCAGCACTACCGCTGGCATCCGGCCACTCTGGAGGTGCTCGAAGTTGCTGCGTCTCAGCCGAAACGATTAGCGAACGAGCTCCTTAATAGCTCGATGTTTTCATATGAACAGACATCACTCACCGAAAAGGAGTATTTCGACTCCGGATTCCTAGCGATGGTGCTCGGAGATCTTCTTCAGGACGATGATCGCGATGAGCTAGAATTGAAAGACGCTATCTCCGAGTGTGACGCAGCTCTAAAGAAGCTCGGCCTGACTGCGCGCGGAGATTTCTCGTATCAGCGCAATGGCGACCGGCCGACCGAACGAACATGCAGAGTGTATACCGGAAGAGCAGATCTGTTCGCGCTCATTCGCGCTGCAGAGGGAGCATTCGAACTGTTCTTTCTCTCCGAAGGGCACGGCGAAGCTTGGGTGCTTACTGGGTTGTTGGACGACATTGAAACGGAGCTTGCGCGTTCCGGAAACTCCATCGAGTTGTCCTCGATAGATGAAAGCATCGCTTCGATTTTTCGAAGCCATCAGAAGCGGATTAAGGACCGCAGCATTGTCTGCTCTCCTTCTTCGCTAGAGGAGGGGCTAGCGGTATTTGACCGGTTGCTAAAGGCTATTGTCGGATGAGTTCGCAGTCGGCCGACCGGAGTAGGAATATAGATCGCCACGATTAGCTTCGGGACTTTCTGGTTTGTTCAAGGAGTTTCTGAATTTCTGGCGCATACGGTCCTCGAACATATTCGTCAGGCTTTCGACGGTCTGCAGTTTTTGTATTTGTTTTTGCGCCAGAGGCAATAAGCAGCTTCACTATCTCCGGGTTTCCGGAAGTAAGTGCACCGACAAGGGGCAGCCAGGACTTGCCGTCCTTACCGTTTACGGAAGCCTTGCGCTCGAGAAGTAGTCTTACGAGCTCTAAATGTCCTCCCGCTGCCGCATTATAAAGCGGGGGCGCCGTTCCCTCGGGGGCATAGTCAATCTCCGCGCCCCCATCAAGCAGCATTTGCACAACCTCAATAACCCCCATTTGCGCAGCATATGAAATCAGTAGCTCATCGCGGGGACCGGAAGCTCGCCCGGATTTAAATCTTGCCGCGCCTTTGCTGCTTTCTTGTAATATTCTTGCTGCTTCAGCGAGCAACTGCGACCGTTCTCCTTCCGGTGCACGAACTGGTGCTTCGGGTTTCTTTCCGGATGGCGGCTCGTTTGGGATCGGCACCGGAAATTCCTTCATCTTCAATATGGTTAGCATTTCGTGCTTGGCGTTCGTTTCCGCAAGCTTGACAGCCCGCTCCCGAAGAACGCCCAGCCGTGGGTAGGATTGGTCGAGATCGATTCCGCGCGAAACCAGCCAAAGCAGCATGGGAACGTTTCCGGAAAGGACAGCCGCATCTACACCCCAGGCTGCCTTTTCAAGGGGCAAACCTGCGTCGAGAAGAACCGCTGCGATATCGCAATAACGTTTTCCCAGGGCAGATTGAATCGGAGTAACGACGGAGTTTGGTGGATCCAGCGTCGCCCCCTTTGAAACGAGCCAGCGCACTGCTTCAATCTGCCCCGCCGAACAGGCAGCCCCGAGCGGACTCGAAAACGTTCCCGAGCGCTGATCGATATTCGCACCGCGACTGAGAAATAGATCCATGGCCTCGATATCCCCATCGAGTGCCGCCGCGGTCAGTGATTCAGGAAATTTTCCCGAACACACCGGTCGCAACAAGGACACGATTTCAGCGAGTCTCGCATTTTGGTCGGTTGCCATGACGGAAGTGAATGGATGATGACAGCGACGATAGCTGAGAGGCTCACGTCCAACAAATATCTCCGGAGTAAACCGTTACCTATGTGTCCAGAATGGACCGAGAAAAACTGGCGGGGCGGACGGGACTCGAACCCCAATTGGGGAGATATCGCTCGATCGCGATTTCCAGGTCTCCGTTACGTATCGCAAGCGATTCGTGAGAATCGCCCTATACGTCCTCCTGCGTGACAGGCCTTCATCCCTGTCACTGCACTATCTCGCGGATTGAGCTTCGACTCAGTACACCGGTCGACGGAGTCGACCGGTGTGGCGGGGCTGCCGAGGGCCGCTCTAAGTTATGGGTTTCGCCAACCATTGCATCACGAGCTATCCAAAATCCATCCATGGGTTTGAATGGAGGTCTATCAGGACAATCCTAAATGTACCAGTTGGCCTACGAACTAGCCAACGGGAGTTCAAACAATTCTTGCTGACGGCCAGAACCGCTCATCAGCCGTCGTCCGAGGGTTGCACATTCCGTCGGTGCTATGGGGTTCCCAAGATCGCTTCACAACAAAGCTCGCCTGCAGGAGCGTTATGCTAGCGAGTTCGGCATACCTTGATTGCCGCCTCCCAGGAGTTACCGTTCCTTACTAGCTCATCCTGAAAACATTGCACGGCCTTCGCGGGATCCGCCGTGCATGTGCACAGTTTGTCCAGGTTGCCCTCTTGCCAGTGGCGGAACGCCGGATCGTGCGCATGCTCTACCGTCCATGGAACCTGATCCTGCAACAGAGACTTACATAGGCTCACCTTCACCGGATCGCATTGCGCCGTTGGAGTTCTGTACGACTGCCCGGTTACGACCGGAGGCTGAGTAGCGGGTGGGTTCCCGACTACGGTCGGTTGGGCAGTCGGATTCGGAACTACAGATTTGCCAGGTGTAGGTACTTTCGGCTTAGCTACGTTCGGAATGGTGGTTGTATTTGACGTTGTCGTTGGTATCGGGTCCGAGGGGACTTGAGTCACAGCAGGCGCCGGTCTTGGAGTGGGAGCCACACCGCCGCAAATTTCATCAACAACATCAAACTCACCCCAAACATGACCTCCGGCTTCTTTGCAGCGGGCCGGCTTGGCGAAGCTCTGCCCGTTTATTGTTGCGGGAGCGGAGTTACAAGCGTCCAACCAATTGATGCCTGGTGGAATGTTCCACAAAATAGCGGAATATTGGCGATAACCGACTTCCTGTACGCAGTTGTCTCGTTTGAAATCGCCCCACTTTGCATTGCAAGTGCTGTCTGCAATCGCGAACGTCGCCCAGGCGAAAGTGTTAATGCCGCCGGTGATCTGTTTGAGTGCAGACGTAAGCTTCTGTCCTTTATATGAGTCTATGCTTTTGCACCGATCATAGTCGCTCGCCCACGTGCCTTTGGCATCGGTGCATGGGATGTCATAGATGCGGCTTGCGCTGTCGAGACATCCTTTCGGAACCGCAAGAT
>CAYOAK010000081.1:0-13747 GCA_964401925.1 uncultured Bdellovibrionales bacterium
ACGCAGGCGGATGCTGTTCATCCAGGATGGAACGGAACTTCTTTTTCTCGGATCAAAGGATCAGCGTGAGCTGAATCCTCCGATCGATATGGGTGCGAGCTATTCGACTGAATCGAAAAGTTGGTCGTTAATCCCTGACCTGTCTCAATCATGGCTTGAGCACGGTATCGGTGTTCCCTTCGGAGATGGCCGCATCGCGATCTGGGGAACACCACCCGGTCAGTATCCCCGCAGCACCGGAGCGATTTACGATCGAAACCGGAAGAGATGGAGCGAAATCGCGGAGATGAACGCACCTAGTGCTGCGTGGACGACGTTCGCAGGCTGGACCGGCAAGGAGCTAATCGTCTGGGGCGGACGGTCGGAATTCGGCTGCACACCCGCCGGCGGAATCTATGATCCGGAAACGAACAAGTGGGCGACGATAACTTCCGCCGGAGCGCCGACTGGTTGTGACGGGCCGCTGACATTTCTCGCCGGACGGTCACTTCTCGTCTGGGGCGGAGTGACAAAAGATTCGGTACAGCCCGGAGCCGGTGGAATTTATTCGATCGATTCTGCCAACTGGAGCGAGATGCCGACAGCCGGAGCGCCCTCGTTCAATCTTTCGAATAATTCCACGCTCGGTTTCCGCGGTTCCTGGTCAGCGGGAAAGCTCGTTGTCTTCCGCTTCAAGGAAGACGGAGAAGCGCTGCGCTGTAGCGGATCGATCTTTGATTCCGCTGAAAAATCCTGGCGCCCTTTCGATCATGCCGTGAGAAAAGAGCCGCCGCAAAATCAAGAAGTGTCTTACGGACTGGACCGATTAGAGCGCGATCAGCTCCGGCTCTATGCGATTGCGGATCAGGGCTCGAACTGTTTTTCGTTTCCGCAGCCTCCCGCGCCTATCCCAAACCCGGAATTTATTCTTGTACGGACCGACTCAGAGCAGCTGCTTCGTACAGATCAGGGCTACTTCTTCTTCCGAACACTCATTCAGAACCGATCATCACAGTAAACGATACGCTATACTGCTCCATCGGGTTCAGAACCCGAAATGAGTTCGAGGTTTCTGGCATCTAAATGAAGGCGGGCTGAGTTTTACCGCCATTGCTCTGAAGAGAGCGGAGAGTAATGGATTTCCGCGGTTTTCTACCTCCGTGTTTTCGACGTCAGCGAACTGAGCTCGGCGGCATTTTGCCACTCGCTGCAGTCTCGATGGTGGTGGTCGTCGCGTTCGTGGCGCTTGCAATCGACGGCTTCCGGATCTTCTCGGCCAGCACTGAAAAGCTCGCCACATCGGATCTCGCCGCACTTGCCGCGCTCGAAGCTTTTTATTCCCCTTCGATCGTCAACTCTGCGTATCTACCACCGGCAACGGTTTCGCCAGCTCAACGGTTCGGTGCGGCAAAGCAGCGAGCGGAGGAGGTTGCTCAACAAAATCTCCTCACCTCCCGGTACGGTGAGCCTCAAATGCTCACAGGTGAGTTACTTTCAACCACTCCAACCGGCGGAGACTCTCCCGGATACATAGAGTCGGGCGCTGGGTGGACCGCTGCCGATTGTCAAAACTGTGTCTGCGGGGCCCCACCTTGTTTCGAGATTTGTCCGAACGGCCAGTGCAGCGTGGGAATTGCAACCTCAATGCGCGTGAGGCTTCGCACGAAGGACAGCGCTCCTGTCGAAAATGTTTTTGCAAAAGTCTTCAACGCTCCCGCCTCCGCGGTGGCTTCAGGCGGAGTCGCGGCGTCAAACGAACCATCGACTGCGCGGGTTACTCCGCGGCACGTAATGGTGCTTGTCGATGTGGGACGTGGAGCACAGATCGATAACACCGCCGTTAGTGAGAGGTCCGGCTCGGCTGATGTGGTCAATGGTGTACCGCAGCCGGTCTCGGCGATTCTCGATGCGGCACACGCCGTGCTCGTGGAATTTGAGGCGTCCTTCAGGCCGCGAGATCAGATCGGCTGGATCCTTTATGACGACCGGGTCGATCATGGCGGCTTACGCAATCGGGATGCAATGGTTGGCCCAACGGCGGCCGAGTTTATCGCGATGAAAGCAGCACTTGATCCAATCAACGCTGCCTCCCGTGCCGGAAATTCGCTTCTCCCGTTGCCCGACACCGGATCCGATCTGAGCGCGGCGATTACGAGAGCTCGAGCAGACCTGGTCGGAAACGCCGATTTTTTAAATTCTGCAAACACGATCATCATTCTCACCAATGGCCTGGCGGACGATTGCTCGCTAAAGGAACCGGTCGAGGCTCCGGCGCTGAATTGCCCGAAGTTTGTGGTCAACAGCGGAGATCCCGCCGTTGTGGCACGGCAATTTCAGGAACAAGCCCTGAACAGCAAGGCTGCCTACGACACGGCGATCGCCATGCTCCCGGCGACTGCGAACAACGGAATTCCCATCAACTTGAACATCATGTTCTTCGGCAGCTCGGCTCATACCGTTCTTCGTCAGCACCCGAGCGGCGGATCGGAGTGCATGTCCGAGATGCAGATGCGGAACGCCACCACCTCTTTTCCATCGATACTTGCAGACACATCAGCTCAATCGACCCAACAAGCGTCATACGCAAACTTGGGAGTGCCCGCCTTTCCCCGAAGATTCTACAGCGCGCCGACTTGGATTTATGCGATGAGTCGAAGTCTCGGCGGCGGTTGGGCTGCGATCCTGCCGCCATGTAACGTCGACATATCGAACGCATGCACCACGGGTCTTGGAGCGCTGATTAACAATCCTCCCACCGGGCTGACTGCGTCGTTCCTTGATGGAAGCGGAAGGCTCTTTTGCGATCCGCGAGCCCGCACTGTCGCCGATCAGGTCAAAGACTTCCTGGTGCGCCAGGCGCTGCCACCCTCAATCAAGCTCGTCGCAAAATAACGGCTCTCGAGTCTCCCGATCTAAAGTCCCCGATCTAAAGTCTGGGCCCGACACATTCCGTGCGCAGTGCGAAATTTTGCCAAGGCGGGAGGAACCCCGCGTAGTTCGCTTGGACGGCGACATGAAGATCGTTCCCCGCAACGACCGCCGTGGCCGCCGGCGGGGCGATAAAACGCAGCCGGTTTCCCCAGCCTCCGGTCGTGTAAATCTGATTGAGATGCGTTTGCACCTGCGCCTGTAACGCCATGTCCGGCTGATTCGACTGCCCGCCAAACCTCGCACCTTCCCGAGCAAGCTGAGTCAGCACCGAATAGTGATAGAGCATGTTGCCCAGATCGAACATCTGGATCGCAAAGATCAGGAGCAGCGGCGAGATGATCGCGAACTCCAAAAGCGCTGTGCCTTTCGACCGGCAGCCCTTGGCTCTACTCGAATCGTTGAATGATCGCATGAATTCGTCGTGTTCGGATTCTTTCTATTCTATTCGCGCCCCTGCTCCCTGTATATGAGGAACTCAACAGATGAGTGTAGGATCGTCATCATTCGACAGGGTAAAGGGCGCGATTCGAGGTTTTCTCTCGCGCATTATCCTCATTATTCTCTCCATCTTTGTTATGGGAATTGCCGGCGAGGTGGTTACCCGCGTGTTTTTCACTCGAGATGAGCTTCGGCGAGTGTCCTCCATCTTCAACCCTACGAATATCTGGACCGCCTCGCACGACACCACGCAGCACTGGATCCCACGCTTCCCTCGAGACGTTGCCCCGGGCGCTCTCGTACAGGTCAATGCCCGCTCCTATCTCGTCGAGCGTACGCTCGGGACGCGAAGAGCACTTTTCTTGGGAGACTCCGGTACGCTTGGAACCGGTGTGGTCTTTGAGAAGAGCTACCCTTACCGGTTTCAAGCACATCTCCTCGATCAGCATCCGGGGGCGGCTCTCGAGGTAATCAATGCCGGTGTGTACGGGATGACCACTCTCGATGAGTATAGCCTCCTCAAGGAAAAGCTCTTCGCGCTCAGACCGGACCTCACCGTCGTCGGTCTCTTCATGGCGAACGACATCGGTTTTAATCTCGCCTCGGAACGGCGCCTGACGTTTCCAAGCTCGAATTATGCGAGCTCCCTGCGTTGGATGCAGGAACACTCGGCTTTTTCGCAATTTGTGTTTTCACGCTTTCTTGTCTTGAACGATCGCTACCGTTGGTACTCTGATGTTCCGCTCGGAAAGCCGACTCTCCTTCCCGAGATCGGACTGATTGACGAGAACGGATTGAACCATATCAGCTACCCGGAAAACGAGATCGCAACCTACCAGCCGCATTATTCACGGATGACAAGCGAGGCGTTCGATCTTTTGCAAGAGGCGCTCCTTCGCATTTCCATTTTCTCGCGCGGCATGAACAGCAGGCTTGTTGTGCTGCTCATCCCAACGAGCTCTGCTATCGGAGAGCGCTACTTGCCGTGGATGTTTCCGAAAGCTCTGGCGCAACTGAGAGCGCGGGGCGTCCACGTCGATCCCGATAAATTCAGCTTCGACAAACCATACGAAAAGGTGCTCCGCATCTGTGCGAAGCTGAATATTCTCTGTGTCGACCCGCGAGAGCCGATGCGGAAGCTTGGGCCGGAGAAGACGATCATCCACGGTGACGACCATCCCTCCTATATCGGCCATGACGTGCTTGGGCGGACATTGGCGGAAGCCGTCGGCCGCGATGATCAATTTCACGCCACGCGATCGGTCAAACGAGAGATGCTTTTTGATTTTGATAGTGCCGGCATAATCGGCTGGGGACACCGGCCGCTCACCGGTCCGCCGCACAAAGAGATTGATCTCAAAGATTACACCATTGTCGATCCCTCCGGGGGCCGAATTTTCCGCACCTGTCGTCAGGACGGCGATGGATTGACGGGGATCTTCCACACGCCCCGTTTTCGGATCAAAGCACCTTTTCTAAGAATGATTGTCGGCGGAGGCAGCGAACATGTGAAGGTCCACCTCATCATCGACGGACAATCCGTTCGATCGGTTTCGAGCGCCGGCTTCACTGAGCTGCACTCCATAGCGATTGATCTCGCACCGTACGTCGGGAAAGAAGGAGTTTTCGATATTGTCGACGAGTCATCCGCGCCGGAGGATTGCCTCACCATCAAGAGCGTCGAGTTTATCGATCCCTCTCTTTGAGCGTGAGGACCGGATCCGCCCAGACAGTATTGTCATCCGGCCATCCATCCCCTCCATCGTCCATGAAAAGAATCAACTTCTGAACACCGCTGATGTCGATGTCGAAATTCGCTGGTGTATCGCCCCGCTGCATTAGCGGGGAACGGTAGAGCTCCCGGGAATCTCCCATCACCCGAAAAATTGCGCTTCCGCCGGACTGCGAATCATCGATCCCCACTGTTGCACGAAAGCGTGTGTAGGCACCGTTCAACTGATATTCGATTCGCCCCCAGGCGTGCGCACCGAGCCCATGTTCGTAGACAATGCCGTTCAATTTGATCGGCAGGCTCAGCACGTTCCGATCATATTGCAGCTCTCCCCAGCGCTGCTGCCGGTACAGCGGCTTTATCGTGCTGAGATAGACTTCCCGGCTGTGACTCTCCGGCAGCGGTCCTGGCCGGATTTTGAGGACGGAGTAGGTCTCGCCTGCGCACTGCATTTCGAAAATCTTATCGGTGACCTTCGAGAGAGCGGACAAGTTCGGATTTAACCGCCCCTTCTCCCGCGGAGTCAGGATCAGATGCGTCAGGCGGTATTTTCGAATGAGCCGCGGATCTCCTGAACGGAAGATCGACCAGATCTCATCCTTGACCTCTTGCGGCACCGCAAAGCTCGTCGTCGTGTATGAGCCGTCAGCCACGATTCTTCCGGCCAGCGCCGTCAGCGGGTGAATGACGTCGTCGGCACTTCCAAAAATCGCATCCTTCCCGACGTTCTCGGAGATCCATTGGACCGCGACTCGTTCGCACGGAGTAAAGAACGTTTGGGTCCGAAGGAGAAGCTCTGCGGACTGGATGCTCCACGGGATCACACCTCCGGCAAGCAGCACGAAGGTGCACGTTATCCGGCGAAGGAACGTGCCCGGAATCGCAGCACACGCAGCCGCACTCAACGAGCAGAGAGCGAGATTCCAGAATAAAAAGAACTTGTTTCCATCTCCCCACCAAGGGGTGAAACGGTAAAAATTGATCAATATGAAATAAGCACCGAACACCAGATACGTGACGATGACCGGCGGCATCGCGAGACGGCTCTCGATCTGCCGCCGGAATCTGGGAAGCAGGAGCAGCAGTACGGCGATATTCCCGATGAGAAAGGCAAATCCGCATGCGCGCACCCACACCAGAAGATGCGACAACGGAAGAAATGAGCTGAACTGGAATGAGTCTGCCTTCTGAAAAAGGTGCCCGACATCGAATCCGCTAAACATCGGCGCTTGCGCTCCGATACGCAGATAGTTCAGCTGTGGAAACGCGATGAGGCCACAAACAACGAGCGTCAGTACGAGCTCCCGGCCCATGCCTGCGCGGAGCCAGACAATTGCGAAGATCGACACCAGCATCAGAAAAGCGTGCCCATGAAACATGGGGAGCAGTGCGGTGAAGATCGAGAGGATCAGAAGCTTTCGCCGGTCGTCACCGGCGAATCGGCTGTTCCGGCGGTACATTTCGACAAAATGTCCGAAACAGAAAAGCGCGAACGGGAACGCAAAGAGCATCGGCCGCTGCGGCTGAAAGAAGCTGAATACGGGCGAGAGAAAGTGCAGAAACGGACTAAAGACAATTGTGTAGAGGTTGCTCCATGTGAGCTCCCGGTCGTAGGGGATGTAAGCGCGGAATCCGAGAATTGAAAAAACCAGCGCAAAGAATCCGTCGTGCCCGAAGATGAAGAGCATGGACGCGAAGAGAACCGCGCTCGTGCCGCGGAGAAGAAGGGTAAAGATATCCACAACCGCTACGACGAGGCAGACTGCGAGCAGAACCTGCGGAACATTGAAGGCCGCGAGGAGTCCCATGCCGCCCGCGATCAGCAGTGCCGAATGGAAATCAATTAAGAAGTGGTAATAGAGCGGGATGCCGCCGCATTGAATGTTGATCGGCGGCAGCCCCGGGTGCTCCAGGAACGTTCTCGCGATCGCCATGTGATAGGAGAGATCGACATAGTAGCCGCGAAAGAAGAGCTCGCCGGAACCGGACTCGTTAAAACCGAAGACAAAGAAGGGAAGGATTCCCAGTGCGAGTACTGCACGGGGCAAGAAGCTTCGCCGATCGAGGCCTTCGGCAACGAGCATCTTGAACGGCTTCGCTTTGAGCATGGCCGTGCCGGCGGACAATAGAAGGATAACGAGCCAGAGGGCGGGCCCAGAGATTCCAAAGACCCCCACGACGGCATAGGCCAGCCAGGTGCTGGTAAGGATGCCGACTAAAAACGAATGGCTGAAGCGAACGAGGGAATCGCCTCGTGCTAAGCCGAAATAGGAAAGAACCGAAGCCCCGAAACCGAATGAAGCAAGAAGAAAGAGGATCCCTGACATCGGCCGCTTTTAGGCCGGCGCCAATCGCTTTTGGCGCATACGGACGAGAGCGAGGGCCACGACCGCTCCGCACGCCACGATGAGCGCCGCCGTCCATCTCAAAGGCTTTGCGTGGTTTCCGAGGAAGATATCGACGGGAGAGTGAACTGATGTGGCGTGATGCAGTCCGTCCTCGTTCCACTCGATCAGGACGGTAACGGCAATGCGGCTAGTCGGCAGCGCCGTGAAGTTACTTCCCGAAACAGAGAGCTTTACCGAGCCCAGCGGCTCCACCTCGATCTTCTCGGGAAGCTCGTCGGGACTAAGCTCCACCGAGGTCCAAATCGAGGGGAAAAGTATAAGCCGCTGCTTCGATAGATTCCGCAGCTCAAGAGTTCCGGAGAAGTCTTGGCCCTCCGAAACGAGAAAAAACTTCGAGGCAAGCGAAGGGATGCGCAGCTTTGCACTCTCCTGCGGCGTAAGATCGGGACTCGGCACAAAGAAGACGTCTCGTGCCGACATCTTAAATCCATTTCGATCTTGATAGAGACGGGTCGCGCGGAGAGGAATCAATCCCTTCCCCGGTAACGCTGGATTCTGTTCTGGATTGAGCTCGAGCTCTACTTTCCAAACGTATGACTGATTTGGCAGCAGCGTTTGCGGCTCTCCGCTCCATGAAGAGCTACCGTTCTGGAGAATCGGATAGACCTGGCGCGCTTCTTCGTCTCCGAGATTCGTGATCTGATAGCTTCCACTGACATTTCGCTTTCCGGCCTCGTCCCGCACGGTCAGTGTCGACGCACCATCGAGTGTTAATCGGGCGTCGGCCCGAGACGAAAAGCAGAAGCTGCTCAGCAGACTGAACGAGAGAAGGAGCAACCAATCGCCCGGCCCCTTATTGGCTTTATTACTTTGCATCAGCATTCACCGGACGTTTGCTCAATTTATAAAGCTTATAATTGTGGCCTCGGCCTGAGCGCTCGGCGACCAGCGAGGCATCGTAGTTTTTCAGCACGAATTCGCAAATTGAATTTTGCGGCGGATCGGGAACATTACACCAGTAGCCGTAATGGAAATAAACACCTCCTTGGTACCGTACGAAGAGATCATTATCGACGTGCGACCTCTGACTCTGCGTTATGTATGTTTGAGCGGCGTTGAACCCGCGGATGAGCCACAAGCCTGGAACATGGCTCAGGACGAGCGCATCCGGCGGGACATGCTTCGCAAGCTCGATGGTGTAATCAGCATCGAGACGCGCATCGAGTGCCTCGAATCCTTTCGTTCTTGCGAGGGGCAGAAACTGAAGGATGCTCGCGGCGGCCAGCAGCGAGATGAGAAATAACGGGCGAAGTCCACTTGCCGCCGGCCGAAGAACGTTGCCGAGGAGAAATGCCCCGCGGGCAGCGAGGATCGCAGCCGGGGGTGCGAACATCACTGAGAACCGAACGTCCGCCCCGTAATCGTAGCTCCCCGCATAGAAGAGCAGATAAATCCCCCAAGACCAGAGAAACCAAAGGAAAAGACAGATCCGCTCTTTCCAATTTCCCCGCCCCGCGAGTCCCGCAAGAGCAAGCAGTGTCAACACGAGGGGATAGCGTTTGTTCGTAAAGAGGAAGGCACCATTGATTGGAAGATTGTGCCAGAGCTGACCGAAGCTAAACTTCTGTCCCGGGCTTCCCCAGTCTTCATAACGCACGGCATAGAGATGAAAGAACTGGATCGAACTTAAGAGCGCAAAGAGGAAAACGAAAACCAGAAACGGTGTCTGAAGAATTCGCCACCGGTGGACCGTAAGAACGTACAAGCCCAACGGCGCAAGCATCAGCAGATTTTCCGAGCGAACCTGTATCATCCATGCGGTGACCCCGGCGGCAAGAACGGCACGCCAAATGGAGGGCCGCTCCGAGAGCAGCACCACCGCCAGAGCTCCCAACGCGCACGAGGCCGAGCTCAACACCTCCGCGGAAGCGGTCCCGGTCCAATTGATGACGATGGGTGTCGCGGCATACCCAAAGGCGCTCGCTAGAGCGATGAACCGATTTCGAAAGAGCAGCGCAGCGGTTAACCCGACTCCGATCATTCCGAGCAGATACGCCACCGAGTTTGCAAAAAAGGCGACCCCCTCCGACCACCCTAAAAAGCGGTAGAAGATCGCTAGAAAAAACGGGTAGCCGTTCGGCTGCTTATTGTATTCGGCCTGAAATACCTTCACCTCGCCAAACTCCGCATTACATTCGGTGCAGAGCTCCGCCCGGCCCATAGCCGTGATGTTCTGGGCAATGTTCATGTAGATGTGCTCATCCCAGAAGATGATGTTCCGGCGCGGCACGATCAGCAGCATAAGAAGTGCGA
Organism: uncultured Bdellovibrionales bacterium; assembly: GCA_964401925.1. Classification (GTDB taxonomy): domain Bacteria; phylum Bdellovibrionota_C; class UBA2361; order SZUA-149; family JADYYL01; genus CAYOAK01. The sequence goes on from CAYOAK010000081.1 coordinate 9,742, forward strand.
ACAAGCCAAGCGCGCCAACCTGAACAATTTGGCGTCTTGTTGGGAAAGCTTCGCGCAGCAGAGTGCCGGCACTTTTCGCAGTGCCTGCAAATCCGACGACAACGAGGAGCAGGCAGACTTCCAGTCCCCAGACGCTCCAGCTGCGGAGACCTTTCCGCAGATGGAAGAGCTCTTGAGTCGGAGCGTAAAGAAAGCTTCCCGCGAGAATCGCAACCGCACCGATTACCAGGCCGACATCAAGCCATATGCTCGAGGAACTCTGTTCTGTTTCGTCAACCATTAGCGGCTTCAACTAAAAATTCCCCCATCGCGCAGTAACGTGCTCCGGATCGGAGGAAGCTTCGCAGAGCATCCTCGGGAGAACAAACCATGGGCTCGCCATGAAGATTAAAGCTCGTATTGAGCAGAGCGCCGATACCGATTCGCTCACGCATCCGCTGAAGTAAGAGAAAATAAGGGGCTGCGGGCGTTTTGAGCGCCGCCTCGTCGAGTACCTGCGGACGGCAAGTACCATCAATATGAGTCACCCCTTTGAGCCGATCGCGATATTCCGATCGCACTCGATACGCGGCCGTCATAAACGGCTCCGGCTGGGAGCCGAAATTCTCAAGTGCAGCATCGGCATCGCACTTCAACATCGAGGGGCAGAACGGTTGATATGAAGCCCGGCGCTTCAGGCGGAGATTGAGCCGGTCGCGCACCTCGATTGAATCGGGACGCGCCAGAATGCTTCTGCCCCCCAAAGCGCGCGGTCCGTATTCCATCGGACCCTGAAACCAGAACACAATTTCTCCTTCCTCCAGGAGCTCGGCGCAGCGGCCCGCGATATCAGCCTCTCGTTGGAAATTGATCCCCTCTGTTTGGCGAAGCTGCTGCTCGATCTGATCGTTCGTCCACGCGGGCCCGATCTGGAGTGTGTTCAGCGGCTCGTACTCGGCAGCCGGATCTTCTCGTTGGGAGACAAAGAGCGCAGCGCCGGCGGCGAGTCCCCCGTCACCCATGTGAGGAAAAACATAGAGCGGGCGCACACCAAGCGTTTCACGAATCTGCATGTTTGCTTTGACATTCGACGCAGCACCACCTGCGTAAGCGACCCCGGCTCCTTCAGTTGTGTGTGCCCGGAAAAGATCGAGCACCGCCTGTTCAAAAGTTTGTTGAACAAAATATGCGAAATCCTCACTGGAGGTCCGCCAATGCACGCGGCGAAGTTCTTGATGAAGCTGCATCGTGGAACTGCAGCGGCAACGGATCGCGCCGTCTCCGATCCAGAACAGATCCTTGAAAGGGTTCGCCTGAAACGGATGCGGGTGGGCAAACGCGGCGAGAGCCATCACTTTTCCCTCGTCTTCGAGCTCTCTCATGTTCAGAAGAAAGGTCGAGATCTCGAAGAAAAGCCCGAGAGAAGGGTGACCGGGCAGCTTCCGCACCAGGTCGATCTTTCCCCCGCTCTTCCGCCAAACCGATCCGGACGCAGCGTCACCGATCCCGTCGACGGTAATGACTGTTCCGGCCTCCATCCCCGAGGTAAACGCGGCCGACGCCGCATGTGCCGCGTGGTGGTCGACAGAAATGATTCGTGCGTCACCGAGCCCGAGCGGTTCGAGATGGCGCCTGATCGCGCGTGTCGAAAGATATTCGGAAGCAGATCGCGGTCGCAGCTCAGTCAGGAGATACTTGGCGCGGCGCTTCAGCGAGGTCAGATTTCCGGGATCGCGCTTGCGCCGGCGAACGGCATAGAACTCCTCTTTCAATCCCGGAAAAATCCTCGTCAACGTCTTCGATGGATCAGTGGTCGAGTAAACGACCGCGCCGATCTCACTCGGCGACGTTCCGGTCGAACGCAAAATGCAGTCGATGCTTCGGCTCGGAAAGTGTACCTCGAGCTTTCGCCTCGTCAGGCGCTCCTCGTTGATTGCAAACGTCAGGCGGCCGGAATCCACTAGCGCGGCTCCCGAATCGTGCCCATCCCAGATTCCAAGAATCTTCATGCGGCCGCTGCTTTCGCTTCGGTGCTCGATCGGGAAGGGGTGGCGAGTGCGCCGATCTTCTGCGAAACCAATATTGATTGATAGGCTTCACACGGTGTCCAGCAATCGGGGCACTCTTTCTTTATCACCAGATCGCGGGTTCGTTGTGTGCTTTCCCGGGCCAGAATTGGGACAAACGAGAGCCCGGTGTCCCGAATATTGCCCAGCGGATGATCCCAGATACTGCAGGGATAAACTTCGCCGCGTTCAGAGAGATACAGCGATGCATAGAGCGCTGAGCATTCAATGGCGCTGCTTCCGGTTCGAACGTAGGGCTCGACCTGCCGCTGATAGAGCCATTCGATAAGCTCTGCGCCGGATCGCGGAATGCCTTTTTTCTGCTGGTGCACTCGGACCGCGTCGGCCATCTCCATGCTTACTTTCAGCTGTTTTCCGGCATTCTCGTAGTAGTGCGGAGAGAAGTGCGGCAAATTCAGATGGAGCCGGCGTTCAGAGAATCCCGGAATCCTCCGTTGCAACTCACGAACCGTCTCATCGATGAGAGCGACGTTCGAATCATACAGTGTCATTCCGACGAATACCGAAACGCCGCGAATGCGATCGAGGCGTTGAAAAGTTTCAACGGCGCGCTCGAAGTCGCGTGGAATGCCGCGCAGACGATCGTTCAGCTCGGGCGGGCCGTCGATGCTCACGGTCACACCGAACTTCGGGACGCCGAGCTTGGTCATTTCACGAACCTGCTCTTCGATCCGCTTGGGTTTCAAACCGTTGGTAGGAAAATTCATCGCGAGGAGATTCGGACACGAATCACTGAACGCGCGCGCGATCTCCGGAAAATCTTCTCGATCGGTCGGCTCCCCGCCGATAAAATGCACCCAGGAAAGAAACGGTGAGTTCCCGGCCAAGCTCCTGATTTCATCGATCGTGAGCTCGTCCTTCGGCTTCACCATCCAGATGCTGCAATTTTCGCAGCGGGAGTGGCACTCTTTAGTGATGACGAATGTAAGCTTAAACGGGGAGGTTAGCCGGCCTCTGCGCGCTGCGGCGATTGTCCCTGCGAAATGAAGCCAGCGTCGTGCTTTCATAATGGTGGGTACAAATCGCAAGCGCTCCCCCCAGCGGAAGGGAGGCTTCGCATTCCGGGCGCCGATCGGTATATATCAAGAAGAACTACCGGACCCAGCTCCTCCAACAAGAAGATAACTCTCTCACATGAGCGCCGCGAACAGCAACATTACGGCGGTCATTCCCGCCAAGAATGAAGCCCCGTCAATCGGCGCAGTGATCGAAGGCTGCTTGCGTCATTGCGGAGCCGTGCTCGTCGTTGATGGTCATTCGACAGACGGCACTGCCGAAGTTTCACAACGGGCAGGAGCCCGCGTTCAGCTCGATCACCGGCGCGGAAAGGGGGACGCGATCCGCACCGCCATCCCTTTGATCGAGTCGGAGTTTGTCATCTTCATGGATGCCGACGGCTCGCATGATCCGGATGACATCCCGCGGCTCATTGAGCCGATCCAATCCGGACAAGCGGACCACGTGATCGGCTCACGATTGATCGGCGGATCGAGCGAGCTGCATGGCGGGTTCGACGAGTTTTTCCGGCTCGCCGGCAGCTCGTTTATTACCGCGTGCATCAACACCAAATTCCGCGTTCGGCTGAGCGATAGTCAGAACGGCTTTCGGGCATTCCGGACCTCCGTGCTTAAGGGCCTGACGTTGAAGGAGAACGATATCACCATCGAACAGGAGCTTCTTCTCCGCTCGCTCGAAGCAGGCGTCCGCGTTTTAGAAGTTCCGGCACATGAGCATCGCCGGAAGAACGGCACCTCTCATGTCCACCTCTGGAAAGTTTGGCCCCGCTACGCGTATATGCTCGTGCGCGATATTATTTTCTAGCGCCGTTGGCGGTGTTCTTCCACCAACGGCAATACTGGGACCGCGGGCGGCCTCGCCCGCTTGCAAGTGCGCGAAGCTGAAAACAGTGGGTCGTGATCACTGTTCGAGTGCATAAACCG
>CAYOAK010000082.1:0-5900 GCA_964401925.1 uncultured Bdellovibrionales bacterium
ATGGGAGAGGCACCACTTCGCCATGATTGCTCCGCCGCGGGAGACGATGCCCGTGAGGCGTTTTGCGGTGAGCGGGATGTAGGCGAGCCGGACGCCTGCGTGAATCGTGAAGTAGTCCACACCCTGCTCGGCTTGTTCGATCAGCGTCTCCCGGTAGATCTCCCAGGTGAGCTCTTCCGCTGCGCCGTCAACTTTCTCGAGTGCTTGATAGATCGGGACGCTACCGACCGGGACCGGGGAGTTACGGAGGATCCATTCGCGGGTTTCGTGGATCTGCTTTCCGGTGGAGAGATCCATGATGGTGTCGGCGCCCCAGCGGGTGGCCCAGACCATCTTCTCCACTTCCTCTTCGATCGAGGAGCTAACAATGGAGTTTCCGATGTTTGCGTTGATCTTCACGAGGAAGTTCCGGCCAATGATCATCGGCTCAGTTTCCGGGTGATTGATGTTGTTCGGGATGATCGCTCGGCCTCGGGCGATCTCGTCTCGAACGAACTCCGGCGTGATCGGAACGAGCGGGAGGCTAGCACCGAAATTCTGGCCGGGGTGGTAGGTGCCCGAAAGAGAAGCCCACGTGCCGTTGTACCGCTCGCGGCTAAGCTCGATCTGCTGGTTCTCGCGGATGGCGATGTATTCCATCTCGGGGGTGATGATGCCGCGCTTTGCGTAGTGCATCTGCGAGACGTTCTTTCCCGGACGGGCCCGCCGGGGGGCTTTTGAGCCGGTGAAACGGAGCTCGGGCTTCTCATGGGCCTGCATGGCAACGACCCGTTCTCGGGCGAATTTCGAGGTGAAGCTGGGGAGAAACTCGGTGTCTTCTCGCTCTGCGATCCAACCGTCCCGGAGGCGAGGGATGCCTTCGCGGACGTCGATTGTGACTTCGGGATCGGTATAGGGGCCGCTGGTGTCGTATACTGGAACCGGAGGGTTCGGAACCCGGCGGTTTGCGTAGGCTGTATCTTGGAGCGTGATCTCGCGCATCGCGACACGGAGGTCGGGGCGAGAGCCCGGGGCGTGAATTTTCTTCGAGCTCGTGAATGGGTCTCGGGTGATCGCGTTTGTGATCGATACGTCGCGCTGCTTCTTCATCCCGGGAACCTCCAATGGCTACTAATCGCGGGGGAAGATAACCCAAAAAATCGAGTTGGCACCATTCATGCTGAAATACCCCTGTGGAAGTGGCGAAAGGGAAAACACGTCACCTGGTATAGGGAACATGGAAGCAACATCGTCGGTAACGAACACCCAACAGAATCAGCCATCTACGGCTGAGACTCCGAAGACTGAAAAAGCCGCTGGATCCTTTGATTCCTCGCAATTTGAGACATTTCTCAAGGCAAAGATGGGAGGGAACTCGGCAAGTAAGGTCAGTGAGGAGGCACTTTTTTCCACACTCGTGCAGGCCCGCGTAAGCGCGAAGAGCACCGAGTCTGCTAGCGCCTGGTCGGCGGCGATCCAGAAGCAGGAGAGCGCCCTTACGAAGGGCGACGGATTTATCCCACTTGAGTCTGCGGCGAAGGCTGCGCTTCAAGAGCTCCAAACCGCTGGGACGCTCACTGCTGAAGAAGCAGATAAAATCTACTCAGACTGTTTTGCCGCTGCGCAGCTCGATGGCAACGCCTCTGCTCTCTACGATGATCGTGGGGGTGGAGCGGATGTCACCGTGGCTGTGGCAGCTTTTGCTGACGCGTTGAAAGGCGCGAGCGAAAAGATGGGAAAGATCGACTCCGGAGAGCTCGTTGTTGATGCGCGAAATGTCGGAGAAGTCGCCGCAGGTGCCGGATCCGGTGTTTCCGAAGCGCTGAAGCTCATCGGATCGGGTTCGACCGTCTCGGGCGATGGCTCTGTGTTTACCCCGGACGGAACGACGTTCGATGGTTCGAAGGGGTTCTTGTTCAAGCCCATTTCGAACAATCAAGGGACTCTGGCGGTACTTCTGCCGGAAGCCTTCAAGGGAAATGTGACCGGTGTGACGCTTAAGGACTCGAGCGGAAGAGTGATCGAGGACGGAGTCTCGACTGGTTACGGAGAGGAAGGGATATCCGAGAAGTTCTCCTTCAGGCAGGAAGGCGGTTCGTATCCGGCGGATCTCACCGTCTCGATTCAGTTCATGGACGGAACGCATACGGATTACCTGATTCCGGACCCGAGTAAGCGGTACGACTAAGGGTTAGAGGAAGTAGGGAACAAGGTACGAGCGGTCAGGGATTGAGCGCAAAATAGAGGGGCGGCGTGCGGGTGCGGCAACCGGCAAGCGGACGAGACGTCCGCGGTCCCAGTGTGGGCGAAATGCCCTGCGGGTGCGGAAGCCGGTAAGCGGACGAGACGTCCGCGGTCCCAGTGTGGGCGAAATGCCCTGCGGGTGCGGAAGCCGGTAAGCGGACGAGACGTTCGCGGTCCCAGTATTGCGCTCTCGTGGCAGGGGTGATTTTGAAGGCGGGTGTTCTTCGACCTTTGGCCTTTTGCATTTGCCGTTCTTTGGCTTGGATTGGGATTCGGTGCGCTTGCGGTTTCGTACTGCGACCGGCGGTCGCCGGGGCTTGTTATTGTCTATGCGCTCTTGATTGGGACGGCGCTCGAAGTTTTCATCTCCACATACATCGGATTGTTCGAGCTGTTTTCGGTCAGCTATCGGCCAATCATGGAAGTGCTCTTCGGTTTTGAAGGGTGGCTTTGCTTTTTCCTGTTTCGATCGAAGAGAGTGCGGCCCTGGAATAGCGCTTGGCCCCCTGCGCTAGTAATCCCACTCTGCTTGGCGGCGCTTTACTTTGTGCCGCCACCTGCGGCGCGTCTGACCGATCAGTGCAGTGTGGCCGGGAAGAATTCCGCGACAGCGAGTGTGCTGATGACCGGGAAGATCGGACTGCCGCCGACGCCGAGGGAGCTTCGATCGGTTGGCTTGCTCTTCGGCGATCTCTTTTTCCCATCCGGACTAACGGCGAAGATTTACAAGGGGCAGTTCAAGCTTACTTCCATGCCGGGGTATCCGTCGGTCCTTGCGGTTGCGCGGGCGATGGGCGGGCTGAGAGGGAGCTTTTACCTCAATCAGCTGCTTGGAGTTTTATTTCTTGTCGGGGTGTTCGTCGCGATCCGTGAATTTAGAGGATCGCTTTTGCTCGCGGTCGTCGGAACTGTCGCGGTGGCGGTGATTCCAGCGTTCGTTTCCTCCGCGCAGAATACGGTGCCGGTCCTCTTGCTCGCGAACTGTTTGTTACTTTTCGTTCTATGCCTGGGAGTTGAATCTCCGGTGCATCGGATCTTTGCCGCCATTGCTCTGCTCGCCGCGTGCTTGATCAAGCTCGAGCTGCTGCTTCTATTCTTCGCTTTTGGAACATTCCTTGTCCTTCCCGGAAAGGGGAGGCGGCCGGTGCTCTGGAATTTGGGAGTGCTGCTCGGATATGCGGCGGTTGTTGCGACAGTCTTTTGTTTACGAGGGGAGTATGTCGCCGAACAGGTTCGCGAAGTTCTCGGCCATGTTTCGATAATCAAAGTCGGCTCCGGGTCGACGACAGAGATTTTCGCATGGACCTTTCTGCTGAATTCATTCGCGGTTTCCGTTCTCTCTCTTTTTCGAAAGGCGGGCGATCTGCGTACGAATGGCTGGCAGGCGATACCGCTGCTCATGCTCGCATGGGGGATTTCATGGCCGCCGAGCATTACCAGCGAACTGGAAGAGGTCACAGAGCTGGAAGATCAGGCAGAGAGCATCTCTTCGAATGCGCTCTACATCTGCCGCGAAGAGGCGGGGTGTGAGAGCTGGGCACTCGCCCTCAGTGCTTATCTGCCGATTCGGACGATCTATCTATCTGAAGGGACGAATCCGCGGAAGGAGAAGTTCCTCGCAGATATGCGTGCGAAGCAATCGCCCCCTGTCATCGTCTTTCCACATTCTCAGCATCCAGAGCCGGCCTGTGTCGCTCAGCCTGACAGACTATTCTCGGTGATCGGCCCCAACTAGATTATTTCTTGTCTCAGTGCGTGTCGCTTCCCACCCGCTGAGTTTCGGGGTCGGATGCTACCCTTGTCGTCTGGTCTATGCAGAGGGCGAGGCCTTTATCACGAATGTCTACGTAGCCGTGGAGAATCCTCTTTCCGCTCGGCTCCGCTTCGAGCCGGTAAAGCTCCTTCAGCTTCGGTGAGCATTCGAAGCCGCAACTCCCCTTGTTCAGCGCCGTGTATCGATATGCTTTCTCAAAATCGAGTGGAGTGATCTCATTTACAGAACAGTAGGTCGTTACGATCAGGCTCCGATAGCTCAGTCCATCCGCCCGGCGGAGGAGGTCGACGCAAAGGTCCCACGCTTTTATCTTGAACTTCCCGGTATAGAGAATCAGGTGGAGGTTCTTTCCGCGAACGAGAGTCTCTCCGACCTTCGGCGAATTTCCGGTGAACATTCTGACGAGTACTCTCTGTCCAGGCTGTATGGTGCGAAGGTAACTGTCGAGATAGACCCATTGCGAGCCGCCGTATACGAAGAACCCAAGCGCTGCGATCGCCGAACCGGCGCTTATACTCTTTCGAAATGAAAATGCGGCGAACGCATTGAATACGCAAAGAATCATCAGCCGCGAGAGGGTGATGCGCTCCGTGTAAAAGGCAATCCTGTAAGTCGCTAAAGTGTCATCGAACGGTATCTCGGAAATGAGGTGGAACGCGCGCTGCCCGGCGATCTGGAAGGCGACCGCGGCGCCGAAGGCTACGATCGAGGTCAGCTCTCTGCTTCGGAGGATCGAAGCGTGGCGGGGAATGAACGGATAAAAGAGAAAAACGAGACCTTGTCCGCCAGAGAGTATTCCCCCGTCGAAGTAAGAAAAGAAAAGAATGAAGAAGCCTGTGATGTAAGAGACGGTTTCGATGAACGTCGCCGACCGAAATGCAGCCAAGCTCGTCAGGAAGAGGACTAAGGCGGCGGCGAGCAGCGAAGTTGGATAGAGCAGGTCGAACTTGTGCATCCGCGTGAAGCTGTCGCCTGAAATCAGATCGGTCACGGGGGTGAAAAGCCGGGAGACAATTTCCTTCAGACTGTGCGGATGCTCGTACGAGATGAATTCGTGAAAGAAGGAGCCCTCGTCACAGAAGCTGACGAGCTGTCCGTCTGTATACGGATTCATCTGAAACGCTTTCGCCGCCTCGTCGACCTGGCGGAAGCCAAAGTACCAAAGGAGGACGGAGATCAACCCGATTAGGATCGCCGGAGCGATCTTCGGCCGCTCGAAACGGGGTCGCACCGAGCGGGGAACAGCCTTGATGCCGAAATTCGCAATGAGGCAACCGACGGCGAAGAAAAGCGGGAGCCAGAGTGATTTTCCTGAGCTCGCGCCGTACATAAAATGAATGACGACCGACCGATGAAACTCGCGGAGCATGTACGGAGCGATCGCAGGCTTGATGGCGAGGAAGAACGCGAGCAGCGAGTACCAAAGCAGGATGATGACCGTCATCCCAAGGCGCAGTCGAAAGTGTCGTTGCTCTTCCGGTGAATCCATTTCGCGGAGGTATCGCATATTCTGGGCCGTCCGGCCTGCCGTGAAAATCACGCCGGAACTGGTTGGACCAACGCCTGAAACGGGCTATAGATTGACCCGCAGATGGCGACTCCCTGGACTCGGAAAAACCGGAACACGTTGATTATGGCGGGGCTCTGCGTCGTCTTCGCTTCCGTCTTCGGGTTGCAGCAGCTGCGCAGCACTCCAGTGCCCGTGAAGCGGCCGCCGAGCCCGGCGTTCCCTGCGAAGAAAGGCGCGCCGATCCTCCCCCGATATTTGAAGAACATCTCTGATGTCACTGACTTTAAGAGCCTGAAGAAATGCTACCGGGTCGGCGGCGATCGCCCGATCCAGTTTCGGGAACTGCGGCCGGGGGAGAAGTTCGCGACATTCAAGGACCCGCTTCGAGGTCAC
>CAYOAK010000082.1:5910-13669 GCA_964401925.1 uncultured Bdellovibrionales bacterium
TAAAGAATGGGTAAACTCGGGCGTCGATCCCGATCTGACGCTCCACCTTCTGGTCAGTATTCCGGATGTCGTGTGCGATGCGAAGATGAAGAAGATGTTCTTTCCGATCGCGGGATACCGGGGGGTAACTATTGGACCGAAAGGATATCGGCCCGCGCTCGCGAGGACCGGCTGGTTCGCGCGCCGTGTTTCTCCTGTGAGCGATCAGCTCTCGCCGGAGATTCCGATCAAGGTTGATAAGGGGCTCGACGGCGGAGGGACCTACCAGCTCCCGGTGAACGCCGTTCATCATGTAGGGTTTCTGGACATCCCCGAGAAGAGCTCCGCAAAGATTTATGATGCTCTGAATGTGAAAGCGGGCGATCCGCTGCGCTCGGCCCCTTTCTGGTCGAAGTATCAAAAGACTCAGCATCCAATCGTGATCACTTCCGGTGAATTGAAAGCGGGTGCATTAATCACGGCGGGCTTTGCTGCTGTCTCAACCGCGGTTTGCGGCGGATTGAAATTTAGGGATCGGAAGGGCGATGAGTCGGGGCCGCGCGTTGAGGCAAATCTCGCGCTCTTTGCTGCACGTAAGCGGCAGATCACGATCATATTCGATGTTCCGGAGAGCTCTCCGAGCATTTCGTTCATCCGCTCCATAGTGAACTATTCAGCTCAGAGCCTTGTGGATGCCGGCGCGAAAGTGAAGATCGTCCGGATCTCGAGCTTCAACCGGGGAGTGATCGACTTTCTAAAGCATAACGGAGAACAAGCGCTGCGATTGAAGATCGCCGCTGCTCCCGAGTACGCCGTCTGGAAGGCCGCGCAGAACGATATCCTCCCTGTGAAGACAATTCGTGGCCGCGGGGGTTGCGATTGACCTCGAGCGCGAGCACGCCGCAGGGGCGCTCCTCTCTACTCGCAGTTGTTATACTGCTCATGCTCGCGGTCTCTCTCGCGCGGCTATTCACATCAAATCCGGATGGGCCGAGGCCGGCTGCCAGTGAGATCCGAAAGGAGCTCGGCCGGTATGCGCTCGAGAAGTACCTCGGCGCGAAAGATTTTGGCGGCGAGCACGCAGAGCGAGTTCAACGCAGCCTGCGTGCCGCAAAGATTCTCGGAGCCAGCTCCAACGAGTCCGGCGGCAGGATCTCCGCGGTCATGCCTGCGGAGCTTGCGTTCGGGCGGTGGTGGATGCGACGCCCGGGCGGATTCTGTGTGAGCGACGGCTGCCCCTGTCTCGGTGCGCTTCCCTGTTTCGAAAAATGTGATGAGACCACCGGGTGCGCAATCCCCAGTGGCAAGAGCGTTGAGGGCACCGGGAATGGCGAGCTCGAAGACACGCTGGGGAATGCCGTCGCCATCCGGCGCCAGGCCGCGCACCTTGGTGCAGAGAAGCGGCTCATTACCTTCCATGCGCCGAGGGGATTGCTCGTTCTCTTCGATCTCTCGGAGACGATGGGCAGACCCTCCGGCTCTCCTGCTGACGGGGACGCAGAGAGCCCACCGCTCCGGAGAGGAAAAGAGTTTCTCTTTGGGCTGATTTCGGAGTTCGAAAAGAACCGGGGTCCGCTTGATCGGCTTTTCATCCTTGGATTTCACGAGAACGCGTTGCCGGTGATCGGTCCCGTTCCGTCGAAGGAGTTTCCGCTGGAGACTGTGCGAGAGATGTTTTCACCCCGCGCAATTCCCTTCAGCGCCGAGCTGCTCTCTGCAGCGTCGGAGTTTCAGAAGAAGCACAATTTCGAGATACAGCCGGAACGCCCGGCGGATCTTCCGGCGGCGCTTCACGCGGCGCTGCAACAGCTGTCCAGCGATTCGACGAACGGGCTTGCGGTGAGCGACATCGTTTTGATCACCGCGGGCCTGACTTCGTGTCAGCGCAGCGTCGATCCGAAGTCACGCGGCGCATGCGATCCTCTTCGCCTCGGTGCTTGCGAACAGAAATCTTGTTCACACCTGAGCCGTGAAGGCGGGCCGGATGCATATGCCAATCATATCCTCTCCATGCGCGAGGCCGCTGAAGAGATTTACGGAGCAGTGAGCGGTGGTAGCAACGTCTCTGTCCATGTTGCGCTCGTGGGAAATGCGGCTCAGCCTCACACTGTACTCATTCCGCATCCCGGGGTGACCGAAAAACGTTGCCTGACAGATGAAGAGCTGCGGCTCCGAAATTATCTGAACGTCACGTGGCATCCGTTCACCGTGCCGGAGGTTGATCCGAACTTCACGGACTTTGAGACGCTTCGCTCCGCGGAAGGGGGAGAGTATGCGCAGCCAAACGTGTTTCACTACGCTCTTGTAAAGGCGACAGGCGGAATCTGGGCGCCGATTCGTCCCCCTTGTCCCGCTCCTCCATACGGATTCATCGGCGACTTGAATGGGAACTCCATTGAAGCGGATCTGGATGACTACTGTTCCCGCATCGCGCTGCTGACAAGTATGTCCAAGCAACCGGAAGTTCTCGATGACCCACAACGGAGTGCTGACTTCAGGGTGTATCATCAGGAGCTGGTCGCGAAGCGCATAACCGACCAAGAAGGACGTTTGATCTGTGAGCCGACAAGCGCCGGTTACAGCGCCCAAGGAGCACGGCTGATGCAGGAGATCGCCGGAAGGGCGGAACAATTCTCTTACGCGATCGAGCCATGATGAGCGGAATCTTTCGGGCGGCGCTTCTCTGCGGCATTCTCGGGTGCGTCCAGACAAATAGTATCGCGCAGAGCAGCCCTGCCGGAGTCCGTATCACTGAGCTGAAAATCGGCGCTGGAACCGAGCTTCGACAGGGGCGGCACGCATCGGTGCATCTTGAGGCATGGCGGGTCTCCGACGGACGGAGTCAGCTTGTGGAATCCACAAAGCGAGCCGGCCGAAGGCTGGAGTTCCTCCTGGGGAAAGGAACTGTAGTACCCGGGCTGGAAGAGGGCGTTGACGGGATGCGAGTCGGTGGCAAACGCAGGCTGCTCGTGCCGCCGGAGCTTGCTTATGGCGAGAGCGGCGCGTTTGGAAAGCTCGTTCCGCCGAACTCCTCGCTCGTGATGGATGTAGAGCTGTTCGATGTCTACTAGTGGAGCGGCCAGTGATGGATATCGATGAACCGCATCGGAAGCAGTCTTTCGCTCTCCGGTATCTCAATTCGATTCAGGGTCTCACAAGCGGGCAGCGGATTTTTTCATTGGTATGGATCGCGGTTCTGCTCTGCTCATTGCTCGTGCTGTCTGCGAAATCGCTTCAATCCGCAGGGATGACGTGGGTCATCTCCGCGTTCATCGTTGCTTCGACCCTTTTGTTCTTCGCAGGGCGGTTGCCGCTCGCTTCATTTGATCTTGCTTCGGCGGCCAACTGGCGTTCTGTCGCGAAATCGTTCGGAGTGATCTGGGCGTTCTATCTGCTCTGGCTTCCGTTACGGAATCTGTGGGCGAATAATTCTCCAGAGCGCGGATATGACCAGTACGCCGCCGTTCTCGGGCAGCTCGCCTCCTTCTCGCCGGAGTCGGTTTTCCCGAATCAGTTTGCATTGGACAGGGTCGCCGAGTTTCCTTCGCTGCTGCTTTTCGTTCCGATCTATCTGTTGAGTGACGCGTTCTCGCTGAATAGCGGGACCATTCTCGTCCTTCTTCATGGTTTGCTGCTGACGTCGGCAGTGATTCCGGTCTTTCGGATCGCTCGAAGTCAGTTGGGCGAGGGACTCGCGCCGTATTCGATCGCAGCGGGGTATCTGCTGAGCCCCGCACTCGCGTCGCTCCTCGGATTATTATTTCATCCACTGTCCGTTGCGTCCGCGGCCCTCGCTTGGTGGTTTTATTTCTTGGTCTCCGGGAACCGGCGCGGCGTTCGTATTGCCGCTCTCGTCTCCCTGGCTTGCGGGCAAGATATTGCCGTTGTGGTGCTGACAGTCGCAGTTCTTAAGAGCTTGGTTCAATGGCCGTCGCTCGAAAGTTGGAAGCGGATGCGTTTCACGGTTTGTGCGGCGGTGGTCGCACTCGCTGTGTATCATAGTGCCTGGCATGCGTTTCTCGTTCGTCCGGCACAGAGCGACCCTACCGGAGCGCAGCTCTCGCGAATTCTCCCCGTGGAATCACTCTTTGGACCGGCTTCGGCGGTGCAGCACTTTTCTGAGCATCCGACGCAGGTCCTCCGCCGGTTCGACGATCAAACAGGGCTCCAGGTTGTTGCCTTCATCGTTTTACCGCTGCTCGCCGTGCCCATCACCGGCGGGGCCTCGCTTGCTCTCGTGCCGATGGCAGTGATTTTTGGAGCGACTCGATCCGGCGCTGCTCTCCAGTTCTTCTATCTTCTGCCTTCCTTGTTCTGTCTTCTGCCGTGCGGAATCAATCGGTGTGCCCTCCTGCTCCGAATCGGTGGAGCAGGGGTGATGCGCTTTATCGGATTTCCTGCAGAGCGATTTCGCCCGGCTGTTTTGATCTTTCTGCCGATACTGGGTTTGCTCGCTTCGGATCGATTCGGAGTGTTGAACCCGGGGCATGTGCTCCGGGCCTGCCGGGTTGCGAGCTGTCAGGCGATGGATGAATTACCGCCGGAAGCCATTGCGCGAATCTCGGAAGTGGTCCGGCCGGACGAGCTGTTGATTGTTCCGGAGCGATGGTCACCGTTCTTTTCACGCCAGTTGGTGAAACTTGATCCGGGCAGGGCGGCTCCATGGGTCGAGAAGATGCGACGCGGCCACCTTCCGAGAGCCGGCTTTGTGCTCCTCGATCGCATGAACACATACGAGCCGGGGGAGGGACTCGCTATTCGGCGGATTAAGCGAAGCTTTCCGCTTCGGTGCGAACTTGTCAGAGCTGACATTCAGCTTTGCAGGCAGTTTCCTGATTTGAAGGAGTGATGCAGCTCGAGTCTGACCAAAGTCTTCGAGTGAGCGCTCGAATCGGAGCGGTGGCCGCAGCGTTCGTGTTATCGATCTGCCTTCTGTCTGAATCCGTGGCGCTCTATTCGCGCGCAGTGTTTCAGTTCATCGTTGCCGGCACGAGCGATTTCAAACAAACCTTCTTTTTGCTCTGGGCGATCTGTGTGCTGGTTGCGATCGCCTGCGGAGTGCCTCAACGCATCAGTACGCGCGCGCTGCTCTGTTTGCTCTTCCTGCCTCAAGCAACTGCTTTCATGACGATGTGGGTTGTCATTCGACAATTCGCGCTGAATCTCAGTGACATCCTCTGCACGGCTGCCGGAACCCGGATCTCATGGTCCACGTTCGAACATTCACACACGGCAAAGGGGATCTTGAATGCCGGGGTAAGGCTTCTCGGGTTAGAGCGTGTCTACACATATGCCGATCCGGGGGCGGGGTTCGATCTGCTCGTTCCGGCTTGGCTCCTCAGTGTGCATGGCCTTCTATCGCTGGCAGCCGGCATCGCCCTGATCAGCGTCTCTCGCACAGCGGTCGGGAAATTTCCGGCGAAGGTAAGGCTCGGCAGTTTACTCCTTTGGGTGTGGGGGAGCTATGGAGTGGTGAAGTGCTACATCGACGGTGGCCCGTTCGCCTATGAGTCCCTGCTTGGAACCTCGGTAGTGATTGCGATTCTCCTTTGGAGGGAGGGACGCGGATCACGCGCCATTGGGATCGGAGTCGCATATCTCATCGCTGGATTGGTGATGACCTTTCTTGTGATAGGTCATCAGAAGCGCCCATTTACGGAGTATTTTCTGCGCGGGGTTCCGTTCAACCTGCTCTTTCTCGCTCTGCTCTTTAGTCTCGGCATTCGCGGGGGCGGTGCCCGGGGGATATTCGCCAAGCTATTCGGTATCGCCGCTCTTGCGTTCATCACGAGGGATTTTCATTTCGCCGCGACTCTTGGTTACCTCAACCTGAAGCTCGAAGCGGCGGATACCTTGTTCGTGAAGATGCCCGCCGATCGGAATTTTGAGCTGCCGCTCCTGGCAAAGGAAGGGGGAATGGCCTTCCGCTCCGGCGCTGCGGGGAGGTTCGAAAGCGTCGAAGAGATTCATCGTGTCGCTCAACTTCCGCCATATTATGCTCTGGTTCAGGTTGAGGGGAAGACCTGCAAGTCTGAGGTGGTCAATCACTACCGCCAGCGCATCTTTCCGATCGGAGCAGCGAGCGAAAGCACGGCAGTCGAGGTTCCCCTTGCAGGATCGAAGCTTTTCACAGATTTTTCGGTGGAGCCCTGCGTTTCGCCGGAGAAGTGTTTATTTCGTATCGATTATTCGCTCAACGATTGTATTCCGAATCGCTTGCAGGATGCGGCAGTGGCGCATCTAAACGAGCTCGGCTTTCGAAATTTTCTCCTCGTCGGCGAGCGCCGGCGGTATTGAGAGATCTGTTGTGAAGCGACTCTTCCAGAACCTCGGTGCGCTTCTGTTCGGCCTCCTGTGTTGCGGATTGCTTTTCGGCGTCACTGAGCTGTTCTTTTGGCTGAATGGTTTGAACGGCTGGGTGCGGCCCCGGACCGTCATGCAGACTTTCGATTTTAAAGCGACGGCTCATGCGCGTGAGTTGCTCGCCGATGCGCCCGGGACAATTCAGGCACAGCGCGGATGTCCTTCGTGCGCCGGAGGAGACTGGGGAACCGCGGACCATTCCGAACGTGCTTTTCCACGTGTGGCACTTGAAACGCGGAAGAGCATCGTCCGGCAAAATGGTTCGGGAGAGATCATATACGACGTGGCCTATTCCCTGGATGAGTACGCCCGCCGCAAAACGGAACCGGTGCAAACGGAGGAGCCAGCAAGGTCTGTGATGCTTCTCGGTGACTCATGCACCTATGGAGAGGGAGTGCGAGACGAAGAGACCTTTCCCTCGGTGTTGTCACGCCTCTGGAGCCGGACGCAAGTTGTGAACGAAGGGGTTCCCGGCGGCGCACCGAATGATTTTCTCTTTCGTCTGCAGCAGCAGACTACGCCCGATCTCTGTCGGGGCCTAAAAAGTGCGCATCGAATCGCAGTGTTCACATTCCTGCCATACATGACGGAACGAATGCTTGCGCCGATTGGCGTGTTCCAGCCGCGGCGCCCGCCTTTCGTCATCAAGAAACCGATGTACGAGCTGGATTCCTTTGGCGGGCTCCGCCTGCGCGGCTCCTTTGAAACGGCGCGGCCCGTACTGAACGCGATCTACTATTTGATCGCGCGAAGCTCGACTTATAATTTCAATTCACCGTTTCTCCCGCCGGTAACAGACCGGGATTACCGAATGATCGCCCGCGTTCTCGAGGAGATTCGCAACGAGCTTCAGCGAAAATGCGGTGTCGACCGATTCGTTGTGGCCACCTTTCCCGGAACATCCTCGGTGCAGAACGACTCTGTGCTTCGGGAGCTGCGCCGGGCTGGAGTCGAGACGATGGATTTCTCCAAAGTCAGCACAAACTTTCTCATTGGGGCGCGGTCCAAGATCGCCGGCGACGGCCATCCGGGGCCGCTTACTTACTTTCTTTACGCGAGGCTGCTGCATGAAGCATTTACGCTCCCGCCGCCTACCGAGTCCGATCAAATATTCCGGGATCGTCCGCCGGCTGAAACTGCACAATCACCTCAGGACGCGGCGGGGCGAGGTGACGCGGGAATTGTCCGGCCGCCTTCAGCGCAAGCCGGTTCGCTGTGAAGCGCTTGAAGTCACCGGGTCCAATCATCGGGTAACCCTCTGCCGGAATGCGGATGCCGTTCGGAAACTCGAAGCTCACTTCAACATCCGTTGCCCACCGGTTTGAGAAGTTGGTGACGGCGACTGTGCACATGGTGAACTCACCGTCGGACGAGACCTCGGATTCGAATTGAGAGTATTCGAGCGAATCGCGCGTCG
>CAYOAK010000083.1:0-13575 GCA_964401925.1 uncultured Bdellovibrionales bacterium
TCCACTTGCTTCGTGACGCATCACTATGATCTCGGGCTTCATCGCCTGCAGGGTGTATGCCGTATCGACCAGGCTCTCGCCTTTCGAAACGCTGCTGTCGCGCGAGCCGATGTTGATCGCATCTGCGCTGAGACGCTTCGCCGCGATTTCGAAACTTGTGCGGGTTCGGGTCGACGGCTCGAGAAAGAGGTTGATGATCGTTCGCCCCCGGAGTGTCGGCACCTTCTTGATGGGACGCTCGCTGACCTCGACGAACTGCTGCGCCGTATCGAGCATGAAATCGAACTGCTCGCGGGTATGTCCGTGCAGCCCGAGAAGATGTGGTCCGATCGTCGTCATGGCTACACCTTTTTCGCTTCGGGTTTCGCTTCGGGCTTCGCTTGGGGTTCGGCTCGCGTCTCAGGGGTCTTCGGCTTCCTGCCCGGACGCAGATAGACGGCGTCCTCGCCGTCGGCTTCTGTCAGGCATACCTCGACGACCTCGTTCCGTCCTGTCGGCAGAGACTTGCCGACATAGTCGGCGCGAATCGGAAGCTCGCGGTGCCCGCGGTCGCAAAGAACTGCCAGCTGGACGGAGCGCGGGCGTCCGAAATCGATGATCGCATCGAGCGCCGCCCGAATCGTGCGGCCCGTGAAAAGAACGTCATCGACAAGAATGATTGAAACACGATCGACGTTGAACGGCAGCTCGGTTCCGCGAACCAAAGGCCTCTCACTCGAATGCGCCACATCGTCTCGATAGAGAGTGATGTCGACGATTCCCTGCGCAACCCTCACCTTCTCAATTCGCTCGATCTCCACGACAAGCCGTTTCGCAAGATGCTCACCGCGAGTGCGAATGCCGACGACGGCGATGCTTCCGGCTCCTTTATTTCGCTCCAGGATCTCATGCGCAATTCGAGTTACGGAACGGCGGATCTCATCGGCGTCGAGAACTTGGGTCCAGGTAGAATGGTCGGCTTTGGATTTATCGGGGCTCATGAGGGTTTCCTTCGGAGAAAAGCGATCGGACCGCGCGCGCAGCAAACTGCGACACAGGGCTGACGATGGAAAAAAAAGATAACTGGGGGGGAAAGAGAAAGAAAAAACGGCTTCGGCGGTCTTCAGTGAAAGAAAAAATGCTCAGCGCAGGACGCGCGCGATAAGTCTTTGTGATCTGAAGCATAAATCCCTTTTGAGCCTCGCAGGACTCATTTAAAGGCGGGGTAAGTGTAACAGACTTGTAGTCAGCTCTCAAGGGTTTGTCGAAAAACGGATGTGTTTCGGCAACACGGCTACAGCGAGAAAAACAATTAGGTAGAGAATTCCAAGGCTCAGGGACGCTATCCACTCGAGGTGTCGCGCGCCGAAGATCGTTCCCGCTGTCAACGCTTCCACCCGGCGGAGGAGCTCAGTCGATTCTTCGGTGAGAGTTGCCGCGATCCGAAGCAGGAAAATCGCCATTGCCGGAGAGAACGCGAAGAGGAACAACGCAATCCCGCCGGCCCCGATCACAACCGCCGTAAAGAGCGGAATAAACGCCACATTAATGAGTGGGCTCAGCGGAACGAGCTGTTGAAACCAGAGGAGCGTAATCGGCGCCGTTGCGAGGGACACTGCGGAACAGACACACAATGGTGTCAGCAGCAGCCGGTCGCAGAGCGCGCGCATCCGAAAATGAGTGGAACCCAGCGCTGCTTCGAGCGAGTCGGGCCGCACGTAGATCTCTCGCACCAGCTTGGCGAGATTATCACCAGCTCCAAGCCCGGCCAGCGCCATGAAAGTCAGCTCGCACCCCGGTTCGAAGATGCAACCGGGCCAAATCGTCAACATCAGTATAAGGGCAAACAGAATCGAGCGCAGGCTGTCATGCCGCCGGCCGAGAGCAGAGCCCGCTGTCACAACACCGAGCATGACGAGCGCGCGGGCAACTGTGAGAGAGAATCCGATGAACCAGCCATAGATCCCCGCGACGAGAAGTCCAACCGCAGCACCGATGACGGGAGCCGGAAGGATCAGGAACACCATCGGCACCCGGCCAAAAGCGACCTGCGCGGCAAACCCAACAGCCCGTGCAATCACTCCAACATGAAATCCCGAAACGACGAGCAGGTGGGTGGTTCCGGTTCGACGGAAAAGCTCCTCCGTCGATTGCGCGAGCAACTCGCCTCGCCCCAACGAAGAGGCGAGGATAATGGAGAGCCCATCCGAGTCCTTCATGCGGCTGAGGATTCCCCGGATGAGGCGGTCGATCGTTTCCTCGCCCGGCGGCGGGCGAAGGATCGTAAACGCGAGCCCATGTGCGGAAAATGAAACTCCCTGGCGGGCGAGATACCATTCGTAGGACCAGGGCGGCAGCGCGCGCAGATCTTTTCTCCCGACGGCGAGATCTCCCTTGAGCTGGAAGCTGACCCTCGTCACCGCTCCTTCCCGAAGATCGACATACGGCGGCCATGGAAGATCGGGCGCCGAGACAACACCCCGGCTCGAATTTTCGCCGAGTGTGCGAATATGAAGTTGCTTCTGTCCCGAGTGACGGCCTCTGCTGACCCGCTCGACCTCGGCCAGCGTTGTTCCGGGCACGGCGAGGGGAAACTCGGGCGGCCCCAATTCGATGGGTGCCGGGACCTCGGACCGCCCAGCAACGATGAGCGAGAGCGCTGCGACGAGAAAGATCCTGCGCCCCGCGGCGCGGGACGGCGTAAAACCGCGCCTAGAATCAATACGGGATTCAATACGGGATTCAATACGGCGCGCCGGGACCGGCCACGCAAAACATCCGGCTGCAATAATCCAGGCAACCAGGTATGACCGGCCATCCTGAGGATATGCCGAGGTCAAGTGTGCGAGAACGAGTGCAACGACAAGGGCCCCAAGCCCTAGATTATCGGGGGGCCCTAAATTATCGGAGAGCCCGAGATTTTCTGATCCGTTTTTCAATCCTCCTCGCGATCATTTCCGCTAGTTGTTTCGTCACTTCTTGCTCGACTGTTTCCAATCCTCCGCCGGGAGCCGGAAAACGAACTGCCGATTGGTTCATTGGGAAGTACGGAGCGGTGCAAACGCCGGGGCTGGATCTTCTTTCCGACAGAATTCGAAGCCGGCTTCAGGTGGCGGCGGCGGCGGCGGGCGCGACCCCGGTATTTAATCTTCGGGTTTTCCACCACGAAGAACCGCTCGCATTCTCGGCTGCCGAGGGAGAGATTCTCATCACCGACGCGCTCGTTCTAAAGCTCCAGACAGAAGACGAGCTCTCAGCGGTCATCGCGCACGAGCTCGCACACACGATTCTGCACCATATTTCTTACACTTCGAGCGAGAGTGGTGCGCCGGAGCTTATTCTCTCAAAGCAGAATGAACTGGATGCCGATCGCATGTCGATCCAGCTCCTCGTCCATGCCGGCTATGATCCGCTTGCAACGATGAGCGCGCTCCGAGCCCTTTACCGCCAGCGCGCCGGGACCGACGGCGGAAACGATCCGCTGGAACAACTGCGCGAAGAAGCACTCGCCACCGAGCTTGCCCGCCATTCCACGAGAACGGCGCTCCGGCCCCGTCTTCGCTCGGAATTATTCGGCCGGGTGAAAAGCGAGATCGTGGAAAGAACGACTCAAATGCGCTAATCCCTCCCGATGGCTGAGAGGGGCAAAAAACCGGCGAGAAGAATAAAGAAGCGTCTGCTGATCCAGCTTCTCGTGTCCGCGGCCCTGCTGACCTTTGTTCTCCGGCGGATTGATTCTGCAAAGCTCCTGGCCGTCCTTGAGCGGGTTTCGTTCTCGTCGCTTGCTCTGCTTGTCTGCTTTTATCTCTGCGGGCAACTGCTCAGCGCGACAAAATGGCGGATCTTTGTGCGCTCGGCACAGATCGAGCGCAGCTGGACCGAATGTGCGCGCGCTTATTTTCTCGGCATGTTCGTCAATTCCTTCGGCCTCGGAACGGTGGGCGGGGATGTGACACGAGCGGTGGCTCTCCGGCCTGAGCACGGAAAGCGTGCCGCGGCATTTGCAACCGTTGTGGCGGACCGTCTGCATGGCCTCTGTGTCTTATTGACCATTGGCGCGGTCGGAATCGCGCTCGTAAAGCCGCCCGTGCTCGGTCCGTATGCCGGTCAGCTTGCTTGGGCGGCAGTGATCGGACTTGCAGTCGGTTGGTTTATCGGGCCGCCGCTCTTGATTCGTATCGCGAACGCCGGAGGGCGCTTCGGAGAAGCAGCCGCCGCGATCGCGCGCGCGTTTCCGAAACGTCCGGCTCCGCTGATTGCCGCGACGGCGATCTCTGCTCTGTTTCACACCGGGCAATTACTGATGCATTGGTTCATGGCCTATGCACTCGGTCTCTCGGTTCCGCTTGGATATCTGTTCGCGACGATACCGATCGCCAATGCGGCGAGCACACTCCCCGTCAGTATCCAAGGGCTCGGTGTCCGTGAAAGTGCATATCTCTTCTTGCTGCAGCCAATCGGTGTTGATCCCGAAGTCTGCTTTGCATTCGGTGCTCTGTGGTTTCTAACGGCGCAGTTTGTCAGCGCGATCGGCGCCCTCGTGATCGCGCCAGGTCTGTTGTTGGGCCGGGAAAAAATGGAGGATCTCGTTCCTGAAGCGGAGATCCCCGAAGACTTATCGGTGGCGAACTCGGTATGAACGTATTCAAAACAGCGGCAGTCGTCGGCAGCGGCCAGATGGGAAGCGGAATCGCGCAGGTCCTCGCCCAGTCGGGACTTGAGGTTGTCGTCTACGACAGCGCCACACAACAGCTCGATCGATGTTTCGACATGATTGACGAGCGGCTCGACAAGCAGGTGCTGAAAGGGAAGCTCACGGCCGAGGGGCGCAGCGAGATACTCGGCCGGCTGAAGAAAGCATCAGGCCCGAAAGAGCTTGCATCCGCTCAGGTCATCATCGAAGCGATAGTCGAGAACGCCGCGGTAAAACAGAAGCTCTTCGCGGAGCTGGACAAACTCGTCCCGCCGGAGACGATTCTCGCGTCGAACACCTCTTCGATCTCGATCACAAAGCTTGCTGCGGCGACCGAGCGTCCCGGAAAGGTGATCGGAATGCACTTCATGCATCCCGTTCCGGTGATGACTCTGGTTGAGTTGATCCGAGGACTGCAAACCTCCGACGAAACCTACACCGCGGTCCTGGATCTGACGAAGCGGCTCGGCAAGACTCCGATTACAGCGAAGTTCGATTATCCTGGTTTCATCGTAAACCGGATTCTCATCCCGCTGATCAACGAAGCGGTCTTCGTTCTGATGGAGGGGATCGCCACACCGGAAGAGATTGATCTCTCGATGAAGCTCGGCACAAATCATCCGATGGGACCGCTCGAGCTTGCAGACTTCGTTGGCCTCGATACGGTGCTCTCAATACTGCAGATCTTTCAACGTGAGCTCGGCGACGACAAATACCGCCCCTGCCCGCTGCTCGTTAAGTATGTTGAAGCAGGGTGGCTCGGAAAGAAAAGCGGCCGTGGCTTCTACAACTACGCGAAGCATTAGGGCGTTTTGAGAGAATCTCGGTGTGCCGGGGCGCTTAAGCGAAGCCTATATTCGACCGACATCTATCCCGGTTCTCTGATCAAGAGGTTCCCGTGGAATCGCCAAGCTCTTCAACGTCATCCGAGCACGTCCAACGTTGCTCTGCGTGCAAGAAAGAGAACTCACGAGAGCGTGAGCTGTGTCTCTACTGCGGGCGATCGTTAGCCGCAGCTCAAGAGAATTTACCTGCAAACGTCTCTGCTTCTCCACCGGAGGAGAGCGTCCACTCAGCATCTGGTGACCAAGTAGATTGTCTGAAGTGCAACCGTTCGAATCCGGCAGGCCGGCTCAATTGCATATTCTGCGCGACATTCCTTCCAAATGCGAATCGAGATGCGAAGATCATCGAGAATGTCGAGCGCATCGCCAAAGTGATGGGCGATAAGAACGACATCGCGATGGAGAAGGCACGCAAAGCTGCGATCTCCGATATGTTCCTCTTCTTCATCGCGTCGCCGTTGATTGCCTTTAAATATCTTCGGCTGTTCAGCCCTTTCGTGAAGGTAAAGAAATGGGGCTATATGGACCCGTTCGATCTTGCCATCGACACCGTTGTAGGAGGCATGCTCGCGGCTCTCGTCTGGACTTCGGACCGCACCGGCTCAGCGGCGGGCACCTGGTTAGGGCTTTATTACCTCCTCGCTACTGGGGCGCTTTGGGTGCTCTTCTTCCGGCGGCACCGGCTGCATCAAGAGGGATTTATCCTCGGCGATTCATTTCAAGTCGTGGGAGCAATCAGCTGGGGGATGCTCTGCCTCTGCGTGGGGAGCTTCGCGATCGCGACAGGCAATCAAAAATTGGCGGCCGTGACCCTTCTGCTGGGCGGCGGTCTACTGGCCTTCGGGATCCCCGCGATGGTTCGGGAAACAAACGACTTCCGCATCGGATAATTTTTCTTCGAAAGGACGAAACAACTGCGCCGTGCGTTCGATTTTATTGAACGCATGTTTGGTCTTGTCTCTCCGCTTCAGCATCTCAATCTCAAGCATCACGGCATATGGCCGGTGATCTTCCCCACTGAGCAGGCGCACGCACGTACTCTGCGGGCGATTGCGAGCTTAAAGCTGGAGTTCCCAGCATTAACTCAGGGCTTAACAGCAGGATTAGCCGGCGAGCGAATTTCAAACTCGCTGGGCCGCCTCCGGCTGAGTGAGGAGCGTGCCGCTCCGCAGCTCACTGCACTCCCACTCTCCGTTCTTCTCGGCAGCGAGCAGATCGATCGCATCCTTTCGCGTTTCCCGATTTCAAGCGCGACACGCATAAGCAGTTCCGAACCGATCTTAATGGAGCGTTCCGCGAAGGACGATCCCCTCTCGCGGGTCGACGGGAGTGTCACGGATAGGGTTGAGTACGCCGCCCCTTCAGCGTCCTTTCCAATCTCCCAGCTTCAGCAGCTGCCGCTCACCGATCGGTCCCCTGCCTGGCTCCTGCAGCAGAGACCGGAGCTTCGACGGGCTCGTGCCTCGCCGACAAGACAACCGTATGAGCGCGGGACTGGGCCGAGTCCAAACCGGAGATCTCTCGCGGAGGGGCTGGCAAGAAGTGCGAAGGAGCTAGGGTTCTATAATCTCAAAGCTCTGCGTCTGTTCGATCGGACGATCGGACGCTGAACTGAGAACTCGAAATTCGAGCGAATACGATCCGGGCGACCATCTTTGGCCAAGACGGATTACGCCGCCGGCGCGGCCATACTCGTCAATCGTGGCTCCCGCAGGTGTCAGCACCGCGCCTTTCGGGTGATGAAGCTGCACCGAGACCGGCGCACCGATGAATCGTTTCCCGAAATCGGGCCGGACGAGGAGGTTCCAAGAGAGGATCGTTCCCGGCTTTACGGTTTGCTCCGAGAGAACGACCCACGAAAGAGGATCCTCTTCGAACGGCCACATGATCTTCGTGTCGGTCAATCCGAGGAGAGCCACGTGCCGGAACTTCTTCGCAACAACGAAGAGCTCCTCCGGATCGCAATCTTCGCCGAGCCGGCAAGGACGCCGCGGACGGGGGAACTCGGCAAGCCCGGTCGAATCGGTGACAATCTTCTCCATCCTCCGCTCGCTGCGAAGGCCGGCGGGGAGGCGCCGATGCAGCTCGAGCTCAACATCCGGGAGGGGGGTGCCCGTTTTCAGGCTGACAGACATTACTTTCACTTTTGGACCGTCCATCCGGGCGAGCACCATAAGATCGGAGATGATGAGGAACCGCGGCTCATCTTTACCAGGCAGCTCGACTCGATACGGTCCGGAAGGGAGCGGCTTCTCATCGACCGGTCCGGGCGAGATCGTCCGGTCGATCGCTTTTTTGAACGGATGGGTGAACACGCTGAAGAGCTGTGCCGGGGATGAGACCCATTTGCCTTGCGCGACTTTCCGCCGATCAAGCTCGTCCTCGGTGAGCAGGCCAAGCTCGGAGACGATGATGCGGGCCTTTCCGTTCTTCGGTCCATTGACCGAGACCGCTCCGGTCTCGCCCATACGTTTGCTCAGCGCAGTAACGTCCCAAGGGACGGTGGTTTCAAACGAAAGAATTTTTCGTGCGCGCTCGACATAGAGCGATTCCTCGGGACGAAACTCTGCCACGATCATCTGCAGCAGTTTTTCGGAGGAAAGCGAGCCGGGGCAGCGATTCGGAAAAGAGAGGAACTGCGAGAAATCGAAGAGCGCCAGGGCTCTGAGCGGATTCTTCTTCCGCTGTGCGATGACATCTTCAAATGCCTCACAGATTTGCTCGTCGTCGGCTCCCTCCTGAATCATGCTGCGGGCTCGCAGGTATGTGACTGTCGTCTTTAGCTCCGAATCTTTGAGAAACGGGGTCACCTCCGCGAGCGGCTTCGAGGAGAGAAAATTTCCGGCTGAGCCGTAGCTCACCTCTCCCCCCGACTTCCAGCCGGGGCGCAGCGTGTGAGCCACGACAAGCCGGGTGACCTTTTCGATATGATACGGAGAGTTCAGTGTCGCGCGGAGAGCGTTCGAATAGAAGATGTTCGCCTTCCGGAAATTCGCAACCTCTTTCGCGCGCGTCCAAAAATAGTCGCCGATCGAGAGGTTGATGAACGCCGCGAGCGCGCCCGAGGTCTCACCCATCTCGTTCAGCCCATGCACCGCTGATTCGGCTCGCCCGGGATCTTTCGCGGCTTGGGAGCGCCATTCGAGATCCCAGAGAAGTGCCTGCAGCTTTCGCTTCGCGGGTACTGAAAGGCGAAGTGCAAGAAGGTTTCGAAGGAGCAGCTCGTCCTTTGATTTTGCTTCGCCTGGATCGAGTCGCAGTGCATCGGCGCCGTCACCGATGTAAAATGCTTTTATCTCCTGTGCTGAGACCTGAGCGGAAAAAATGAGATGAGCGGCTGCAAGAGCGAGAGTCGCCAGAACCGCGACACGGCGAAACAAGTTATAGAAGTTGGTAGCGCACGAGACTCGCATACAGTCCATTCTGTTCCATAAGGGACTGATGGCTTCCTTGCTCCACAATTCGACCTGCCTTTAGCACGAAGATGACGCTGGCATGCTGAACAGTGCTCAGACGATGAGCTATTATCAACGTCGTTCGCCCTTCCATCAACCGCTGAAGTGCTTGTTGGACAAGATGCTCGTTGTGGCTATCCAGCGAAGAGGTTGGCTCGTCCAAAAGCAGCAGTTTAGGATCCTTGAGGATAGCCCGTGCGATACTCACTCGCTGGCGCTCACCCCCGCTCAGTTTCACCCCCCGTTCCCCGAGCTCGGTGTTCAACCCGCGCGGAAGGGTTTGCAGAAGCTCCGCCAGATTTGCCGTCTCCGCAGTCCGAAGCACATCCTCATCCGAGGCGTCGGGGCGTCCGTATCGGATATTCTCCGCGAGCGAACCGGAGAAGATATACGGGTCCTGGGTCACAAGGGAGATCTCTGCCTCAAGCGCCCCTTCCCTCAACTCGCGGATCGGAACACCGGCGTAAAGGATCTCGCCGTCCGTCGGCTCATAAAATCGCGTGATGAGGGAGAGCAACGAGGTCTTACCGGCGCCTGACGGTCCCACGATCGCAACGGTCGTCCCGCGGCCGACACTCAGCGAAACCTGGTCCAGCGCGCGCTTCGGCGCGTCGCCTCCATAGGAGAATCCCACATTGTGAAACTCGATATGCGGGGCGCTCAACTGAAAGGTCTCCGATCCTTTCGGTCCGACGGTCACAACCGGATCTCGCTCGAGCAGCTCGAACACTCGAGATGCTCCGCCCACGGCGAGAAGGAACTCGTCGATGACTCCGGCAAGAAATCCGAAGCTCGCGGAGACCAATGCACAATAGAGCAGGAACGCGGCGAGGTCACCGATATCGAGCTCGTTCCTCATCACAAGAGTCGCTCCCGCGAAGAAAACGAGAACGATGCAACTATAGATGATGAAGACCATCACCGAGCTAAACAAAGCCGCGATCCGGGTGCGTCTCAGACCGGCCTGCAGCGCTCCATCGAGCGCGGAGGCGTATACCCGCACCTCGTCGGCCGGCCGGGAAAACACTCGGACAATTCGGATTCCGGCAAATCGCTCTGCCGCGACAACGCTTGCGCGGCTGAGCGCGTCTTGCATCTCGCGGGACGCAGCTCCGAGCTGGCCTCCCCACCGTCGAATTCCGAGAACAATCAGCGGAATGCCGACTGCGATGAGCGCGGTCAGCTTGAGCGAGATGAACGCCATCAAACAGAGACCGCCGGTTACCTGAATCATGTACCGGAGGAACACAGAGATATTGACGGACACCGCCGACTGGACGAGCTGGCAATCCGAAGTGAGCCTCGTGATCAGATCCGCAGAGCGTTGGTCGTCGTAGAAACGGATCTCTTGGCGGAGCAGGCTTGCAAACAATCGCTCTCGTAAGCGAAACACAATTCGAAGACCGGCGGACCCGAACGCGATATGACGCAGGTAGAAGCATGCTGCTTGGAGCCCAAGGAGCGTTATCAAGATCGCTGTGGCCGCCGGCAGTCCCTCCCGGATCGAGAGACCAAGATCGCCTTTGAGAAAGCTGCGAATCAACGCGGGGAAAACAAGATTGATCCCGGCCGCGGCAGCGAGTGCGACAAATCCGAATGCCAACGTGCGCCATTCTTCCTTCGCTAGTCGAAGGAGCTGCGGCGCTACCCGCTTGAACATCGCGGGATCGATCTTGGCACGCTCTGTCTGTGTGCGGCGGATCATGAGATGCGGGCGATGTCGTTGAGGGGAGTCACGATGCGATTGAAAGAGAGGGGTCGAGCTGACCGCGCGGATTAGATCAGCTTTTGGCCAAATACAAAAGTGAGGGCGTCGATTCTTTGAAGAGCCGCAAGTCTGCCGCTATGAGCTCACTCAGCTGCCGCCGCCTGTTGCTTTTCTTTACGGCTCTTCGCGTTGACGTCGAAGATTCCGCGCATCGGGGTGCTCTCGTTGTCGATCTGGGCATCGATTCTGCGCTTATCCCAATACTGCTTGTATTTCTCCGCCTTTGCTTTGCGCTCGCGCTTGGCTGCCCAAGCGACTCCGGCTTTCTGCTCAATCGGGACGAACTCACCCCCTGCTTCGGCAACTTTTCGCTTCTTTTCTTTGAGATCCTTCTGAATCTTCTTATCCCACGCAGCGAAGCGTCGAGACTCCAGCTCGTCGAGTGTGTCTTGGCGCATGCGCCTGCGCCGGCCGGCCTGGTCGACTGCTTTCTCACCTTGATAGGACTTCACCACTCGGCCTTCCTCGTAGCGGATATATGATTTTGCAGTCCCGTCTTCACGGAAATCGGTCCAAAGACCGTCGAGATTTCCGCCGGAATAGGAGCCTTCGGACTTCTTTGCTCCGGAGTCATAGAACGCCACCCACGGACCGCTCTTCTTCTGCTTGTGATAGAAACCTTGAACTTTGCGCTTGCCGTTACTGTACCAAGCGAGAATCGGACCTTCCGGGTAGCCGTTTAGAAATTGACCGTCGAACTTCGGGTTGCCGTTCTGATAGTAAGCCTCGCTCTTTCCGTTCAGCTTTCCGTTCAGAAAGTTCCTGCGCAGCTCGGGCAGACCGTTCGAGAAGAAGCGGACCTGCTCCCCCTCCTGAACCCCTTTGACGAAGGTCATCTGCTGTTTCAGTTGACCGTTCGGGAAGAACTGCGTGAAGGTCCCATCCGGCTTGTTCAGGTGATAGTAGCCTTCGCCCTTCTTCTCGCCGGTGCGATACCAGCTGCGGTACGGGCCATGCTTCATCGCCTTTCCACCCGGATAGGTTTTCTCACAGAAGAGAACGATGTTGTCGGGCGGAGGATCGCCCACGCGCTCGGTGCCCGGAGGGCACCGGAAACTCTCGCTGGCCAAGGACTCTTTCAAACCTTCGGCCAATGCCATCTGTGACAGCACTGCTAAGGAGCTGAAGATGAGAAGGAAAGAGCGCATAGGCGGGACAAGTCTCGACACCTTATTGTTATGGCTCCCATCGGCAAAAATTGGCGTCGACTCGCGGGAAGCCTTTCTCGGGTAATTCTAGAGCAGCCGGAGAATTGAAAAAAATCGTAAGTGCCTGCATTGACTCCGCAATCTATTCCACCTGATATAATTGATTCCGTTCTAGCGGGCTGGAGCGGGGCAGCCTCTCGAACTTGCTGCGAGCGCCTCGCCATGTCCGGATAGTTCCAGGAGGTGCGAAACGCCGATCGGCTCGACCTGAGATAGCGGAACAACCGCGTAACGGTGCGCGTGGTGTTTGGCCACAGCCTCGATCTCCCCCAGTTCGTTATAAGCGCGCTGGCGCAACAGAGCCGAACGCGGGTGGGCCGCTGCAACGCTGTTATTGATAATCCATGCCCAAGGCTCGATGCCTGCGCGCCGCAAGTCTGCCTGCAGGCTCGCAGCTTCCAACACCGGTGTGGTTTCCGCCAAGGTCACCAAGAGAATCTTTGTCTGCTTCTCGTCCTGAAGCCGCATCATCGGTGTCGTGACGTGCATCTTCTTGTCAGTTAGCTGCCGGGTAATTTCACGGTGATAAGCGCCCGTCGCATCGAGCAGCAACAGAGTGTGGCCGGTGGGGGCGGTGTCCATCACGACAAACTTCTTACCGGACTCGCGGATAATTCGGGAAAACGCCTGAAAGACGGCGATCTCCTCTGTGCATGGAGAACGCAGGTCTTCTTCCAAGAGCGCCCGGCCTTGGGCGTCGAGCGTTCGGCCCTTTGTATCCATGACATGCTGTTTGTAAATCTCAATTTCCGCGTGCGGATCGATTCGGCTGACGGTGAGGTTGTCCATTGAACCATTCAGCGTTTCGGAAAGATGTGCAGCGGGATCGGAAGTTGTCAGATGCACCGGCAGCCCACGACGCGCGAGTTCCACGGCAACGGCAGCAGCCAAGGTTGTCTTTCCCACGCCTCCTTTGCCCATCAACATCACGAGACCGTGCTTGTCCGCGGCAATGATATCGACCAGTGCTGAGAGGCTTGGGGTATCAAAGGCGACTTGCTCATGTTCGCTAATGCCTTCTCCTGAAATATTATCGGTGAGCAGCCGCCGCAGCGAATCCAGACCCACGAGATTGAAAGGCTTGAGCGCCACTTGATCGAGGGGCAACACTTTAAGCACGGCAGGAAGCTTGGACAGAACAGCTTGTTCGCGATCACAGATTGCGGCCGCCAGTGGATCAATCGCCGCTTCACTACGAGGCAGCACACCATTGATGACCAGGTACTGCTGCGACAGCCCGATTTTCGCGAGTTCGTCGTGCGTGCGGGCGACTTCTCGCAGCGTCGAATCCTGCGCACGAGCAACCAGAATCAAGCGCGTGCGCTGAGGGTCCGCCAAGGAATCGACCGCTTCTTTGTATTGGGCGCGCTGCTTTTCCAGACCAGCCAATGGGCCGAGACAAGAGGCGTCGCCTTTGCCTTGCGCAAGAAAATCACTCCACGCGCCGGGTAATTGCAGCAACCGAATGGTGTGGCCGATCGGCGCGGTGTCGAAAATAATGTGATCGTAATCCGCAGTCAGCACCGAATCGGTCAATAGTGCGGTAAATTCATCAAAAGCGACTATCTCAGTGGTGCAAGCGCCGGATAATTGCTCTTCGATACCTTTGACTACCGTATCCGGTAAC
>CAYOAK010000084.1:0-4507 GCA_964401925.1 uncultured Bdellovibrionales bacterium
GGCGCTCAAACCGTTACAGCGGTGAGACGGTGCTCGATGACGGAACCGTGACTGCGAAGATCGACGAGATCTTCATGGGAACGGATCTGTGGGGCTATGTGCTCTCGATCGAGAACAAGCTCGGAACGAATCAGAAGATCAATCCGGCGACATTTCGCCTCGACGGCACTCGTGCAGTTTCTGCGCAGCGCTGGGAGCTGGCCGCGCGGCCGGCAACCGCCGAGCAGCAGATTGCTATGTCGCACCGCGGCCGGGTCTACATCGTGACCGTCGCGAAGCGGAAATAGGTACGTAGGGTTTTCCAGAGGGAGCAGTCCGTGGACATCAAACAAGTAATCGAGGACGTAAAACTCCGGGCGAGAAATGACCGGCGGGTATGGGCAGTGGTGCTGCTCGCCGCTGTCTGTCTTTTGCTTTGGAGTGTCTCGAGCGACAAGAACGGCCGCAAACGTGCGCGTCCCGGCATTGAAGTCGAGACAGCGAGTAACCCGGCACCGGGTGCAAACGAGGCTTACGAGGATCTGATCAAGTACATCTCGGACGATCAGAAGAACACTCAGGCAGCTGTTCGTCAGCAGGCCGAGCAGATCGATCGGCTCTCGAAAGAGCAGCGGGCGAATCAAGAGAAATTGACGGGAGTTGTCAGTGAGATCGTCAACCGGATGGAAGGGCTCGATGAAGCACTGAAAAAGGTTGAGCAGCGCGAGACGGAACGGACCGATCCGACGCTCAACCCGATAACGGGCACTGTAGGGGGTGATCCTTCGGCACAAGCTGAGCTCGAAGTGATTGGCGGTGGACAGAACGATATCCCGACACCGCCTCCCCCGATGCCGCCTTCACTCTCAAAGCGGACTTTCATCTCACCCGGTGATGCTGTGCCTATCCGTCTTCTCACCGGGGTGGCGGCACCTGTAGACGGAACTCCGTATCCGGTGATGTTCAAGATTCTCGGAGCGATCTCCGGACCGGACGGCTCGGCACTCGACCTCGGAGAAGCGCGCATCGTCGCTGCAGCTCAAGGATCGGAGACCGACGGACGTGTTGTTTACCGGTTAACCGATCTGGCGTTCCGGAATCCGGATGGACGCCGTTCGGTTGTAAAGGTCGACGGTTGGGTCGTGGGTGAAGACGGAATCCGCGGAATGCGGGGAAAGGTGATCGATAAGCTCGGACAGGTGATCCTTGCGACGATGGCTTATTCGGCGGCGGCTTCTTACGGCGATGCCCTCACGCAGCGTTACCGGACGAATATTAACAGCTTCGGTAACAGCGGGGATCTGACTCTGACCGGGAACGATATCGACTTGGCGACGACCTCGGCGCTCACCGATGGAAGCATCCGTTTAACTCAGCTCCTGCTCGATAAGTACGAGAAACTCATCCCGGTCGTCGAGGTAAACTCGGGCCGTGACGTGGTTGCAGTATTTAGCCGCGGCGCAGAAGTTTCGATATTCGATGAAGAAGATGAGGGCGGGGTCAGAACCGCAGCTCTGGATTAGGTTAGTTATGTTTAAGCGTTCAACAATCCTTCTTTTCATTAGCTGTATCAGCTTGAGTGGATGCTTCTACTCGAAGGCGGTCGATCGTCTGAGCCCGTTCCAGGATCCGGGACCGCCCTCCGACAGCATCGGCGACACTTCGAACAAGACTCTGCTCGAAGAGACCAGCGCGAGCGGAAGCTCGAATGCTGCAAATGCACGCGCAGCTCTCGAAGTGATGGCGAAGTATCGTGAAGCTCAGGCACCGAGCCCGAACTATCCGGTGCTGCAACCTGCAGAGGTTCGCCTGATGTGGGTGCCGGATCACACGAACAGAGTCGGTGATCTCGTTCCCGCTCACTACTACTACCTGAAGGTGCTCGACGATCGTTGGGCCGTACAGGACGCATTCGATATGGAGCAGCAACTGAACGCCTCGACGAAGGGTAGCGACGGGGGAGCAACGCCATGGGTATATGGCGATCCATCAGGGAAAAAATAGAGTTCCCCAAAGAAAGTCTTGTGAAAGTATGAGAACGAAGGTTGTCCCTGTTTTAGTTTTATTGAGCGCGGCCCTGCTTACGGCCTGCTCTCCGTCGAAGAAGGCGCTGCTCGAAGAAGAGCGCGAATCTTATACGATCGCGAACTACCAGCTGCCGGCTGAGGACCCCTATGGACGGACGGGATGGGTTCAGCCTCCTGCTCCGCTCGCAAAGAGCCCGGAAGGCCGGGCCTGGGAGACGCAGGGCGCACCGCTGCTAGAACCTCCGAGCCGAAACGTTCAGGCGATGCAGCCGAAGCTTCCTTCTGCGAACCGCGCGAGCCGGAAATACTGATTAATATCAGGTGTCCTCCCAGAATTGGGGGCCTCCATGGGGCTTCGACGCCAGGATTTGCTAGTGAATTCATAGGAAAGCTCCGTTTGAGCTTAGGACAAGGGCTCAAGGTACGAATAGAATTCGACCGAAGTACCGATGGGTTACCGATCGTTCATTAATCGAAATAACACTCCTAGGTAGCGGGAAGGTCTTGGGTAGAGCGACTGACAAGCGATGAGCATAAGCAGGTATCAGCGGGATCGGTTGTATCAGGATGAGGAGCTCTTCAATAAGCTCCTGCCCTACGTCAAATGGGATGACGTCAACCAGGTCTTTGTACATTCCGACGCTTCGCTCTGGTCCATCTGGCAGCTCGCACCTCTTCCGCTGACTTCGATCTCCGACGCCTCCGCGTTCCAAGCTTGCTCAACGATCCAAGAGCTTCTCGATTCTCTCGATGAACGGATCTCCGTTCAGTTCTCTTGGATCACCACATTCGATGTGAACGACATTCTGACCCGCAGCATCTCGGACTATCCGCTCCAAGGTGTGAGCGGCTGGATGGCCCGCCGCTGGGTTCGAATGATGCGTAACGCTTCGAAGTCAGCGAACAGCTCGCGCCGTGTGAAGCGCCTCCGCCTAGTCGTCGCCTTCCGCTTCGATCCGCCTTGGGTCGGGACGACTCTGATCGACGAAGTGAAGCGCACATTCCAACTGCTCATAAGCGGGCTCAAAGCCCCGACCGAGTCGACGAACCGTACGCTCGAGTATCAACGTTTCGTCGAGCGTTTCCGCGGTGAAGTCGATGGAAAGGTCTCGCGGATGGGCGATGTGGGTCTCGTCCCGCGCCGTGTCGACGGCCAGGGCCTGATCGACATTCTCTTTCCTCTGCTCAATCGCAGAAGCACCAAGGGCGGAAAGTTCAAGCGGGGACGCGCAAACGCTGTCGCCGTGCCGCAGTACGATCCGGATGATCTGCTCTCGAACCAGATTTCAACCACTCCGGCTTACCATCCTGAGAACGGCTATCTCGTAAAGGACGGCCGTGTTTATCACACCGTCAGCATGGTCAAGGCACCGAAGCAGTGCCTGCCGATGATGACAGTGCCGCTGCAAAGTTTTCCCGTCGAGTCGATTCTGAGCGTGACCTTCTCGCGCGATCCGAAAGAGAAGCAGCTCGCGCGTCTCGATCGCCTCGATGGTCTGCTCGGTTTGCGAGAGCGAACTGCGATGGGCCGCTCGAACCAAAAGATCCTTCATCAAATTCGAACGATTCGCCAAGCGCGCGAAGAGCTCTATTCGAACCGTGCGCAGATCTGCCGCGTTGGCGTGCATCACGTGCAGATTACAGAGACGCTCGATCAAGCACGGCGTGCAGCGAGTGAAGTGATTGCGATGTTTCCGGCGCTGAACGGTGCGCGCGGGATGTCGCACATGGTGAGCGATCTCGGAATTCTGATGAACGCCTTGCCCGGCGGCTATGATCCGGTAACGGATGGCCCCGGCTGGACCTGCATGCTGCAGAGCTCACGTGCAACCCGCCTCTTCCCAATCTGGGGGAACTGGCCGGGCAGCAAGAGCTACCTGATGGTGCTTCCGAGCTTGTGGAACCGCGAGCTCGTGAACTTCGATCTCTTCGATTCGAACACGGCTCCGAACGTTCTCGTCTGCGGTGTGTCGGGGTCCGGGAAGAGCTATCTGCTCTGCTATTTCATCTCGCTTCTGAATCGCGGCCATTACTCCGAGTTGCCCGATGGAAGAAAGCTCGCGCGTCCGCCGATCACTTTTATCTTCGACAAGGGGATGCCGAATCAGCCATGCGGCTTCGAGCGCCTAGCGAAGCTCTTCGGCGGCCGGATCTACCAAGCAACTCCGAGCCGCGCTCCGGCGATGAACTTCCTGGCGCGTCTTGGAAATCTCGATCCGGACCGTACGGACGAGGATTTCAAGGATCTACTCGACGTCGCCGTGGACATCATCGTCGACATGGCGACCGACCGCACTCATACGCTCGACCGTCTCGCGCGGAATGAAGTGATCGAGTCGGTGATGGAAGCGCATTACCGCTACCGGCACGGACCGCGCGATCGAGAGTTCTTGCTGCGCGACATCGTGAAAGTGCTTCGCGAGCCGCCCCGGCCGAACGAAACCGAAGATAATTTCCGCCGCCGCCAAGAGATCTCGGTTCTCATGCGCGAGTACTACGGG
>CAYOAK010000084.1:4517-13533 GCA_964401925.1 uncultured Bdellovibrionales bacterium
CATATGCGCGGTTCTTCGACCGGGCAGGCTCGCTCGAGCTCAAAGAGCGCTTCATCGTATTCGATCTGAAAGGCTTGAGCCGGAATCCGGATCTGCAGCGTGTCTTCTTGAAAGTCGCGATGCTCTGGGCGGACGAAGTGATGAACGATCCGAAGGAGCTCGACACCCGGAAGGTTCTTGTATTCGACGAGGCGCACGATCTTGTTGGAAAGACCGCCGCAGGTGTCGTGGAAGCGGCCTTCCGTCTCTACCGGAAACGGAAAGGGATCGTGATCGCGGCTTCCCAATCCGGTGAGGACTTCTACGTCGGAGAAGGTGCTCGCGCGATCGTCCAGAACAGCTCGCACAAAGTCTTTCTACGGCAGGATCCGAACAAGTTCCCCCTCACGGCGCAGAATTTCAGTCTGACGCAGCAGCAGACCGAGACGATCATGCGGTTGAACACGCTGAAGGGAATTGAGTCGCAGTTCTTCTTCCTCTCGGACATCGGAGAAGCCGCGCTTGTCCTTCCGCAGGAGCCCGCGTTCTACTGGGTTTCGACGAACAA
This sequence comes from uncultured Bdellovibrionales bacterium, assembly GCA_964401925.1. GTDB lineage: Bacteria > Bdellovibrionota_C > UBA2361 > SZUA-149 > JADYYL01 > CAYOAK01. Next base: position 5,065 of record CAYOAK010000084.1, read on the forward strand.
CGGCGATGACAATCAGCTCTTCCAGGCGCTCCTCGAGGAGGAGGGCGGGAATTTCGTGAAGGCTCTCGAGCGGGCTGTCGCCCTGGCGCCCCGCGGGGCAGAGGACCTGGTACGCCGCCGTCGTGAATATGATGCAATGCTGGCGGGGCAGGGGACCGGAGCTATCGGCATCCAACCCCCTACAACTCCTCAACCTTCTCAGCAGCAGCCCTCCGGGAACGCCCCCTCAGGTCCGCTCAAACTCAAAGGAAATATCGCCGCATAAATCTGCATAACAGAGGGGCCAGCTCAGAAAGATATGAACAGACGTATTATTCTTATTTCGCTTCTCGCTTTGACGATCTCCGGCTGTTGCTGTCCGGGCGGTGCGTCACCGCAGCCGCAACAGCAGATCGTTGTCGTGCCGGAGAATGACATCCCGGGTACCGTTCGCGATACGTGGGCTGAGCCGATGTATGACACGGTGAAAGTGCAGGGGCAGATCGATCCGGCGAACACATATTATCGCGCGCCGCACCAAACGGTGGTCGAGATTCGTCCGGGGAAATTTCGTGAAGTTCAATTCAACGGAGATCCGAAGTGAGACGTCCTTTCGGGATAGCTGTGCTGCTTGCCGGGGCGATACTCACATCCGGATGTGCGCCGTTGATCGGCAACCGCAGAACCCCGCAGCCCGTGGTCGTCACTCAGCCGGCTGTTGTGCCGGAGGGGACGGAGCAGCAGTGCTGGGAAGAGCCGCGAGTCGTGGCGAAAAAGGCCGGACCCGGAGTTGATCCGAAAGGCAATTGGTATAGCCCGCCGCACACCGAAGTGCGCGAGGTGAAAATGGGACGCTGGGTCCCGTGTGATCGGCGCTAAGAACGAGAGGGGCGCATGAAAGCAAAGAAGGTATTGGATTTTCTCATCCTCAGACCGGCTTTCTCGAGCAGGAATCTGACATCGATCCTTCTGGTCGCTCTGTTCTTCGGTGTCTACGTGCTCGCCGGCGGCAAAGTGACGATGCCGAACGTAAAACAAGGACAGAACTTCGGAAGCATCTCCAAGCCGGGGGCACCGGCAAATACTGCGGATGCAAATCGCGTTGCTGAACCGCGCGCGGGACAATTGGTCCGTCCGGCACAAGTCGAGCAAGTCCCGGCTGCGAAGCTCAATCCACCGAACCCTCAGGCAGTCAGCACGCCGAGCGCTGCCGCCCAGGGCGAATCCGCAGACAAGCTGCGAAGCCTCGAAGAACGGCTGAAAGGCCTCAAACGTAAACAAGGCGAATAAGAGAGCCCGCAATGCCGGTGGAAGCGGAAGAAGAGAACAGCTCCTCCGTGACGGCCGCTGCTGAACAGCCGGATTCCGCCGCAGCCGCCGAGCCCCATCCCGAGTTCCGTCAAGCCGCAGAATCCGTACATGGTCCGGCCGCTGAAGCGACAGCTGACGCGGCTGAAGAAGCGGACGGTCCGGCAGCCGAAGAAACAGAAGAGACAATCGAAGAGCTCGAAGCATCACTCGAGCTTCCTGATGGCGACGAGGAGAAGGTTCGATCTGCGCCCAAGGTTGAGCCGGCGGTGGAGAAAGCTCCGCGCGAGATCACTGTCGATTGGTCAGCAAAGAATGTCAGCCGATACGGCTCACCGGTAGATCACTATCCGCATACGAAGCTTCGTTACGTTCTCTATCCGACCTGCCGTTCACAGATTGGGAACATCACTCTGTTCGTGTTGACCTGCATTCTGACAGTGGCCGCTTCGAAGTACGTCCCGAAGAGCGTCATTCACGGCAAGCTCTTCACGATCGGTTCCGCTTCTTTTGAGTTATATCTTCCGCTTCTCATCTTTCTTCCGGCCATTCTGTTAGGGAAGATTCTGATCCGGATGTACGACTCGGAATACATCATCGACGGCCGGGGCGTTGAAGCGAAGATCGGAGTGCTCTCGATGCTGCTGCGTCAGCCGCGTTTAAGATACGAAGATATTCGCGGAGTTGAGCCGATGCAGACTCTATGGGACAGAGCTCTCCGCATCGGCGCTCTCGAGCTTGGCAGCTCAGTTCGCGACGATATCGAGATCATCATGGAGGGGATCAGTGAGCCCCGTGAGGTGCAGCTTTTTATTAGCGGAGAAATCGAGAAAAGCCTCCGCCGCATCACACAACCAGTGGGTGTAAACGGCGCAGCGATAGGATCGGCCGTGCTGCGGACGGATTAAAGTTTCGAATTGCATATGAGCTTGAAGCAGAAACTCGTTCTCGTGGTTCTCCTGCTCATGGCGCTCGTACCGCTTTTCACCGGCGGAAAGAAGAAGCACTCGCAGCGCGAAACAAATTCTCAGTCTGCAACCGTCTCCGGCTCGCTCGGACTGATCGCGGAAGCCGATGCCGCGCTTGTAAAGCTCGCCGAGCTGGAATCGGTTCCTCCCCGTGAGGAGCCGTCTGTCGACTCGATGTTGCAAGGACGTCAGATGGCCGAAGTTCCTGCGGAGCCCCCGGCTTTCGAAGCGACACCGGAACCGATCTACACACCGGAACAGATCGCAGAAGTGACCACGACAACGCTCGCCTTTCCGGTCGAGACACCGGAGCCCAGGCAAACCCCCGCAGCGGTTTCCGCTGAGGAGGCGAGACAAGTCGGCTGGGAGCTGACGAAGATGCGCAGTCAGCTGCGCGACGTGCAGAACGACTTCAAGAAGCGGGAGACAGAGCTCGTCACTCAGCTCGGTGTGGCGCAGGACGAAAATCTCAAGCTCTCGCACCAGCTCCAGGCGCTCGAGCGAAAGTCCGCGCAAGTAGACAAAAGTGAAAAGCGGCAGCGCGACCTCCAGGACGAAATCAAGAAGCTCGAAGAACGACTCGATGCGCAGGCGAAGTTGAACCTGTCGCGGAAGACGGAGCGGGCGGATTTCGAGCGGAAGATCAACGAGGACGAGAAGCTGCGAAAGTCCCTCGAGCAACAGCTCGCAAAATCTGTGAAAGAGAACGAAAGCGGCGCCCGGGAGCGGGAGAATCTCCGCGGAGCAGTCAGTGATTTTGAGCAGCGGATTAAGATTCTCGAAGAGCAGCGCCTCGCCGAAAGTGAGGAGAAGGATAAGGTTCTGATGAAGCAGATCTCTGCGATTCAGAAAGATCTCTCGGCGGCAATGTCTGCGGCGGACGAAAGCCGGAAGAAGAACAAGAGTTTCAGCGCCGAAGTCGAAGCGCTGAAGGTGAAGCTCGAACAAGCAAACAAGCAGCTCCAAGATCGGCAGAAAGAGGCAGACGAGTTTGCCGTGAAACTTGCAGCGTCGGAGCGTCAAGTTGAGCAGACACGCGGTGTCCAGCAAGAGCTGCTGCGTGCGCAAAACGAGCTTCTCGTCGCGAGGGAGCAAGTGAACGCACTTCGTAATACCTCACGTTCTGCCGGGCCATATCAGCCGCAGACCTATCCGGAGCGCACTTACACTTCACCGCAGATTGACGCGATCCCTCCGCCGCCGATTGAACGAGTTCCACCACGCTCGCTGAATCAAAATGATTATGTAACTGTCGAGGTTACTGCACCGAAAGTCGTGCTCCGCGCCGGCCCGGGTGAGGAACACTCACCGATCATGGAGATCCAGCGTGGCAGTCAACTCGTTGTTGAAACTCGCGAAGGCTCCTGGCTTCGAGTGATCACGCCGAAAGGAAATCGCGCCTATCTCCGCTCCGATCTTGCAGCCGAGGTAAATGCTGCAAGCGGCCGCCCGCGTTACGCGGCTCCTGTTCCCACACGTTCCCCACCGGCCGTTCCGACCCGTCCGGTCGAGAAGACTCCGCCGAGTGCGGACCCCCTCGCCGATATCGTCGGCAGCAAGCGCTCCCCGGCGGTGAGCCCGAGCGCCGACGATCCGGCACCTTCGCCCGCGCCGAACGAAGAGGAAGAGAAGAGCGCCTTCGAGGCGATCAAGAATCTCAAGCGCGAGTAACCCGGCGACTGTCCGGAACGCGGAATATTTGAAAGCATTGAAGTAATAGCTCTCGAAGGCTGCAATGAATCGTCTACTCTCTGCGTTTAAGTTGCCGGCACTGTTTCTCTCCGCCGTGGTGCTCCTCCCATTTGCGGGAATCATCGAGATCCTGTTGGTCGCTATCGTTGTCCGCGGCGTGGGCCTGATCAAACTCGCGGTTCTCGAATCTGTGACTTGGGGAATAATCTTTGCCGCAGTAATCTTTACGACAGTTTTCGCCGCGGTGCTTGTGAATCGTCTGAGCGGAGGGCCGGAAAGCCGGCTTCGCGTGATATTCCTCGCGGTGGGTATCGGCGTAGCGTGCTTTGGAGCTGGATCGTCATCAGCCTGGGACGGTTCACCGTATGTCGTCGGCGTCTTACTTGCTGGAACAATTGTTTGCACCTTCTATCGTCACTCGACAGGTGAGGAGCGCACCGGTAGGGCGTCAGTATCCGGGATTCTCATCGGTGCAGCCGGTGTGGCATCGATCGTGTATTTTCTGGCTGCTCTGCTCTCGATTGGAAATTACGACAAAATTTACAATGAGTGCCTGGAGCGCCAAGAGACTGCCCAAAAGGAAATAGTCCCGCTTCTAAAAGATCCGTCGTCCTGTTCGGCCGACGCGGACTGCACCACCGTCATTCGAATCGGGGCGCAACCATGCGATGCGGTTGTGAGTAATGAGTCGGCGGCACGCCTCAGGCAACTCGATAGAGAAATCGCTTTAGGCTCCGCAAACGTCTTCTGCGAGGAAAAAGCGAAAAGGAAAGCGAGGATGACGTTGCCGATCATCGGCGGCGTTCTGGGCAATCAAGCGGAGAGATCGTTCAGCTCAGGTAACTGCAGCCTTTCGGGCGGTGTTCCTAAATGCATTGAAGGAAAGTGTGTTAGAGTCACCGTCGATCGACAGCCAGCCCTGTGACAAGAAGCCGGGGTCATTTGGGACATGTTCCCGTGGTCCGCTCCCGGTCACGCAAAACAACCAACCGCGATTTGTCGCTCAGATAATCGAGACTTTCGGAATCATGGTTCGCTCGCGATGAGAGCTGCCCTAAAGATCTGTCTCAGAGACGGTGACCGGCTTTAAGCCTCTAAAAGCAGCTTGATTTATCGCCTACAAATTCGATGGGTTGGCAGAAAAAGAGTGAAGCAGAGCAGTCTGAGCAGCGGATTAGTGGGGAGCCCTCATAATGGGATTGATGCCCTCGGTGAAACGCACCCTCGCAATTCTCGTCCTCTGCTGCACACTGCTGGTGCCTGCAGTGCCGGCATCCGCCGGCGGCCAACTTATTGTTTTTCCTCTACTTTCACCGAAATTTTCTAGTGGTTACGGGATGCGCCGGCATCCGGTCTCAAGGCATGCGCGGCACCACGGGGGGATCGACCTCGCCGCTCCGGAGAAGAGTCACGTCAGAGCAGTCCTCGATGGCACGGTGGTCTTTTCAGGAACCTATGCGGGCTATGGAAAGCTCATCACCATCGAGCATGCTCGCGGCAGGACGACTCTCTATGGTCACCTTGGCGATGTCTTGGTGAATTTAGGCCAACGGGTGTCCGCCGGAGACATCATCGGACGGGTTGGCTCGACCGGAATCGCCACAGGGCCCCATCTGCACTTTGAATGGCGTGAAAACGGCAAACCCGTTGATCCGATGAAGGTTTTCTCTTCATTCCGAGCATTGCCTCAGGGCTAGGCCAGACACCCTTCCTGTGCTTTTTCACTCTCATTGGGCTTTTCCAGGCAACTTCCTGAAAATGCTAAGGAAAAGCGGATAAAAATTTTCTACCCAGCAAAAAAACTTATGTGTTTTCAGATAATTATGGATGTAAGCCACAGCTATTCTGCGGTCCGCTTAACGCAACATCCTGAAGCAATATTCTTATAACAGAGATAAGAAGAAGAGGGCCGGTGACGGTCCTTAATGAAGATAGGGCGCAATAGGTGCCTTAAACTAGTAGGAGAATAAAATGAAAACGTTAATTACAAAGGTAGCTGCAAAATACAGCTCCCTTTCCCAAAAAGCGCACTTCGCGATTAGCGCGGTTGCGTCGAAGAATGCTGCGAGCATTATGCTCGTATTTGGTATCACCCTCGTTGCAGTTGGGAGCTCGAATTTGGCTCTCGCTCAGGTTGATACAACCCGAATCACCGACGTGGCTGAGATCATTCTTGGCTCGTTGATCGAAGGATCTTTCGGTGCGTTGATCATGATCGTTGCAGGCTTGGTAGCTATCATCGCAGCTGCGATGGGCGCATACCGTGCAGCGATGGCAGCACTGGTTGTTGCGGTTGGAGCATTCATCCTCCGCAGCTTCGTCAACATCTTCTTCCCGACCGCAGGCATCGCCTCATAATCGGAAGAAGTTCACTTCGGTGAATGAAAGGGGTCTCCGCAAGGAGGCCCCTTTTTCGTTTGAGCCCGGATGGAGGCGGGCTTATGGAGCGATGCCTACATTCGCTCGGATAGGGCCGTGTCAAACGAAAATGTCTTCTCCCTCTGTCCCCTAAGGGGACGGTTTGGTTCGTAGACGCCTGCGGTCCCAGTAGCCAGTGGTGCGCGCACATTCTAATTTTCGCGAAGTATAAAGGGAGGATAGCGGGCAGTTTGCCTCTCACGAACGGTCCTTCCCGACCTAGCCTTGGTTAGACGATTCGAACTGTCTTCACGTAACGCTTACGTGGAGACAGCGTGACTGTACATTTTTAGGTTTTCCTTCCGTTGCCGATCCTGGAGCCCTCACATCGAGAGCTCCGCGATCGACAGAGGAAGGAGTTTTAGTGGAAGAACAGTTTCTACGGCGGCTCGGCACATACGCAAAGGACCTCTGCTCTGCGGTGTATATCACCGGCCGGGAAGCAGATGAGGCGTTTCGCAATAGCGGACCCTCTGAGTCCTTGCGCAAACAATTGACATACTATCTCGACCGCGAGTTTCAGCGGGTCACCTTCAACGTGGAAGAACGCTCTCGTTCGGCCCAGTTCTACGGGTCACAGGGTTGTATCATCCACCCACCGGATGTTCTGCCTCGGCGGGTCCTTTTCACTCCTGTGCCCGTGAAGACGGCGCTCGCACCAGCGTCATCTCTGGCATGGCCAATGGGCGACGCGTTCCCTTCGACTGCGGTACCGACCGGCATTAATCACGCGCGCGTTCGCGAGGCGATCGATCTAGCGTTCGCAGATCCGGCCGCGCTTACAGCCGCAGTGGTTGTCCTCCATAAAGGGCAGCTCGTCGGCGAGCGCTATATGCGGGGCATCGGGATCGACACACAGCTCGAAAGCTGGTCGATGGGCAAATCCCTGGCAGCAACGCTTCTCGCAGTACTTATCCGGGATGGCGTTTATAGCTTGGAACAACCCGCTCCTATCCCGGAATGGTCGAGTGCTGGCGATCCGCGCTCAGCGATTCGAATCATGGATCTGCTGCGGATGAGCAGCGGACTCCGGTTCAGCAGCTCCGACGATCCGGATTGCATCTCCGGATTGGTATTTCCGGACCACGAGTTGGTCTACACGGGAGATATCAACGTGTTCAACTTCGCGGCATCGGTGCCTGCAGAGTTCGCGCCGAATACGGTGGGGCGCTATCGAAACTGCGATCCGCTCCTCATTGGCTCACTGATCAAATCTGCGGTTATGGCCGGCGGAGAAGAATACCTTTCGTTCCCGCAGCGGGCCTTGTTCGATCGGATTGGAATCCGCCGCCAGGTCATCGAAACCGACGCGTGGGGGAATATGATTCTCACGGGTTTCGATTACGGCACTGCTCGTAATTGGGCCCGGCTCGGATTGCTCTACGCCCAGGACGGCGTGTGGCAAGGCGAGCGGATCTTACCGGAGGGTTGGACGAAATTCGTCAGTACACCCGCCCCGGCATGGCCGGCCCCAATTTACGGCGGTCAGTTTTGGCTTAACGGGACGCGTAACTTTCCGATCCCGGACACGGCGTATTACATGGCCGGAGCAGGCGGACAGTACACCTTCATCATCCCCTCTCACGACCTCGTCGTAGTGCGGATGGGACACACTGCCGGCACACCCAAACACGGTGCTCCGCTTGCCCAGATGTTGACGAAGCTGATGCAGGAGGTGCCGGCAAACCAATAGACCGCGAGGAACAAGTGCTGGATGCGGCGCGCGACTAAAGGAGGTTCAAAAGATGTACGTCGCGCGCTCCACCGAGGGCATTCTCTCCGTAAATAAAAGATTACGAAGAGATCTTCGCAAAGAAATAGGGGGAAGTTTTTTTGGCGTGAGCCTCGGAGAAACTTCCGCGGAAACCGATCAAACCTTAATGCGCCGGAACCTCACCCGGATGGTCGTAGCGGCGCGCGGTGCCCGATGACGAGTGGACAAAGAGCTGAATGTCGTCGCCGTCGGGAAGCCGCAATCGATCGCGTAACGAGCCGAGGATCAGATGATCCATTGGCAGGAAGAAAACCGCTGCCGGCTTTGCACCCTTCCGGTACACGATTGGAACTGTTCGCGGATCGATTCCGCTGACCTGAAGCGTCATCT
>CAYOAK010000085.1:0-10736 GCA_964401925.1 uncultured Bdellovibrionales bacterium
CCCCCGCGGCACCTTTTTCTGGTCGAGCCACTGCCGCGTGGCCAACTGGATCCGGCCGTCGATCACCGCGATCTGGAAGTACTGCCAGAGGAGCGGGTCCTGCGTCTTCACGGCGTCGACGGCTATCTTCACATTCCCGTCTGTCCCATTTTTGAATCCAACAGGGCACGAGAGGCCCGACGCTAACTCACGATGCACCTGACTCTCCGTTGTACGCGCCCCTATCGCCGCCCACGAAACGAGATCGGCGATGTACTGTGGGATAATCATATCGAGATACTCAGTCGCCGCCGGGACACCGGCTTCAGCAACATCGAGCAGCAGCTTTCGTGCGACCTCGAGCCCCTGATGGATCTGAAACGAGTCATCGAGCCTCGGATCATTAATCAATCCTTTCCATCCGACAGTTGTTCGAGGCTTTTCGAAATAAACCCGCATGACGATGCACAGATCGTCTTCATAACGGCTGATCCACTTCTTAACTTCCAGCGCGTATTTCACGGCAGCGACCGGGTCGTGGATCGAACACGGCCCAACAACGACGAGCAGCCGTGAGTCCTGAGACTGAACGATCCGGCGGATCGCCTCGCGGCTCTGATAAACGAGCTCTGCAACAGACCCGGTCGCGGGAAGCTCTCGCATCAATTCTTCAGGGGAAACGAGGGCCTTTATCTCCTTAATGCGGACGTCATCGATAGTTCGGGTCATAGCGGTCTTCGAAATGGCTTCCTCCGTTATACCGGTTCTCCGAGGACTGAGACTCCACGCCGGATTCGGCCAGAGTGTTTCTCCGAGGACTGAGACTCCACGCCGGATTCGGCCAGAATGTAGCCCCGCACCTCGCCCGGAGCCCTCCGCCCAGTCCGGGAAAAGTAGCCCCGCACCAGGGGAGACCAAAGTAGCCCCGCACCAGGGAAGGGCCCGGCTAAGGCCCAGCCGGGACTAGCGTTCTCAGAGGGTGAAGGAGTTAGTCATAAACCGGACACAGACGTCCATAATACCCGATGAGTAGAAGCGGATTAGGACGATTGGTTCGAGCGGGACCGTCATCTCGTCGCCTCGTAGGGAGGCGTGGGGATGACGATCCGTACACGAGATGATTCTTTTTTTTCCGGCGTGACCCTGGGGGGGATGCCGGCGCAGATTTTCGTTCCGAGCCTTTCGGGCAAGAACGGCCTAGCCGAGGCATGGATGTTCGCTTTCACCGCGAACTACACGCCTTTGGGCGGAACGGTTTCCGGTGCCGTCGTGATGATGGCCCACCCTGGCGACGAGACGATGCTCTGGTGCAAAGGCACCATCTTCTGTCCGAATGAAGCGGTCGGAGCGTTCTTTCACCAGGGCGCTCAGACGACCCACGGGGAGTGTGTCGTAACGGCAATCGACGAGGTCATTACCTCTGTCGACGGCTTCGTTAAGCCCCGGGAGCGCACCAAGCGGCTGGAGCTGCGGAACGATTCGGGCGGCTGCTGGGTGTTTCAAAGCCGCGAGACCATGCTCGTCGGCGCGAAGATCATGCTCAACGACCAAATGGTTCACGAGCTCGACTGGGTCGCTGCCACCGAAGAGCTGCGGGTTAAGTAAGACGCGTGCCGTTGCCACCGGTAAGGGGCTCGCCGCTTTCCTTACCGGTTTTGTCCTAATCCACGACTCGACATGTTAGTCAGCAGTTTTAATTCGCCGTCTTTTTCTCGTTCTTCCCGATGTAGTCGAGGAAGGATTTCTCGAGCACCTCTTTCGCCATCGCATAGATGCGCTGCTTGTCATCGTAGAGGCTGAAGAATCCGAGCGGTATCTGGAAGCCGCCGCGGTCGCGTACGTTTCCGCCGCCGTAGTACCGGCCACTCTCGGGCGATATTCCGAGAAAGCCCTTCAGGAACTCGTCCGGATTGATGGTCTCGCTGCGTGTGCGAAGCGAACCATCGATGAACTTGTCGTCGACGATTCCGAAAACGAGCACTGTATCGGTTCCTTCGCGGTGGAGCAGAAGCTCTGCCGCCTGCGGAATCCCGTCGCGGTCAATCGAGCGCACGAATCCGACGTCCGAGAAGATGAAGTTGTCGTGAACGTGTCGATGAACGAGCGCGTTGGTCAGCATGTCCATGATGGACGAGGTCATGACCTTGCGCTCGATCAGCTCGATGATCTGATTATCGACGCAGGGCGCGATGTAGGCCGCCGCATCGTATTCGTAGCGTGTCGAAAGCAGAAAGCGCTGCGTGTCCGAGCGCAGGCCGTGCATCAGCGCGGTCGCAAGCCGGACATGGAGCGGGTCCCCTGCTTCAAGCCCTTTCGGATGCGCCTCGCGCAAATACTCACAAAGGATCGAGGCGGTGCTTCCGTACTGCTGACGCGTATCAACGAACATTGCCGGAGGCGGCGCTGCATCTTCTCTGTGATGGTCGATGAATGCGAGAAACTTAATGCTCGCGTCCTGCAGCTTGAGATCGATCGGCGTGTAAGACTTCTGAGAATCAACGATGCTGTATGCCGAATACGGCAGCAGGTCGAAGGACTCGTCATAACGCACGAGGCGGAGCCCAAGCCGTTTCACCATCGCGCGGTTCTCGTGATGGCTGACGTGGGCGAAGCAGAGAATCGTCGTGTCGATTCCGAAGCTCGCGTTGATGAACTCGAGGGCGAGCGCAGAAGAGATTGCGTCCGGATCGGGCGCGCCCTGGATGATGATCAGATGTGATTCCCCTTCACGCTCCGAGAGTATGCTCGCTAGCTCCTGATACGGAGTGCGCGCGCCACCACCCGGAAGGGATGTAAGATCTGGATTGCTTGCGTGGAGTTTGGCCACCGGAGTTCCTCCTCCCGTCATTCATTAATAGGACGGGTCGCACTCTCTGAGGGATTCTTCGGAGTCTAGCACGGTGAACATGAGCCCTAAAAGCAGGGAAAATCGCCTAACTTCCCAAGGTTCTTCGAGATGTTTCCCTCCCGCGGCACACTTTTTGTCCTCAAGGCAGAACGGATGGACACCGTTTAACTCTAGAGAACGCAGTTTGAATCGTTCCACCAGCCGCCTGAGTCAAAATGAGTTCAACCCGAGCAACCAGCGTAAAGGATCCCTTGAGCGAACAGTCTAGCGAGGCTGTTTCCAAATCACATACGTTGGAAAACGCCGCGGAGCGTTTTATCCGCGCTCGTTCTCGAAACGTCTTACTTGTCGAAGATAATGCAGCTCACGCGGCTCTGATTCGCCGCGCGCTTGATCAGGCGACCTGGGAGATTGAACACGTTACTCGTGCGAGTGCCGCATTGGCGAGCTTCAGCACGGATACAAATCGAATAGTCCTTCTCGATCTCTCCCTCCCAGACGGCGAAGGTTTGGACATTCTGAAGCGACTGCTTTCGATCGATTCGGCGGGCTCAGTAATCATCGTTACCTCGCTCGAACAGGTCAGCACATCAGTCGAAGCGATGCGGTGCGGCGCTGTCGACTATGTCGTAAAGGGGGACCCCGCCGAGACGGCCCATCGCCTGAAACAAGCGCTCGAACGCGCATACGCGCGCCGGCTTCAGCAAGCACAAGATACACTTGTTGCCGAGGCGAAAGTCGTTGAGCTCGTGCGAGCAGAGCGGCTCGAGGCGATCGAACTCATTGTCCGCACCGTTTGCCATGAGGTGAACAATCCGTTGAGCGGGGTTGTCGCGCTCAGCCAGCTGCTCGGCGATGCAACAAAAGAGCTTGATGCCGATGTCAAACGTCTTGCAGATGGAATTCTCAACTCCGCACAGGAAGTTGCACGAGTAGTAAAAAAGCTGCACACGACGCAGGATCTGCCGAAGGAATTCGGCGGAAAGAAGATCGTCGATATCCACGCCGATCCAGCCCCCCACCGGGAACTGAGAAAGTAGCCCTTACCGCTACTTCTTTTTAACAGGCACTGCTTTCGATCCGCCGGGCTCGGCCTGAATCTTCACTTCGACAATCCGCTGTGTCTCTTTGCCGGTCAGATCTTTCTCGGTTTCAAGGATCTTCAGCCGATCTTTCTCAATCGAAACGACGACTCCGCTGTTCAGACCCATCTTCGTTCCGATCCGGACGTTAAAGCCCTTCCCCGCTTGATCTTCGACGATACCAGTCGCTCCCCGGGTGGGATCCTCCAGAACCGCGGTGAGGCGCAACTGGCCAAGGTCATACTGCTCGAGCGGCGTGGTTGCTCCGGGATTTCTTGGCTTTGCCGAGAAGTCGAACGGCATGAATGGGTCGCGCTTCCCGGTCGGATCATAGCGAAATGGGTCGTCGCCGATTTCGTTCGGATTGAGGTAACCTTGAGAGATACAATTCGTATCTTCCGGCTTACAATGGCCTGAGACATTGGCTGCCAGTTGAACGCCTGTCTGGGGCAGGTCAACTGAAGTCAGTCCTGTAAGCTTGTATTTGTTCCCCTCTCGCACATACTCGAAAGGTTTATCGGTTTCCGGATTTCTCGGGAGCGCTTCGAAATATGTCGGGACAAGCTCGTCTAGCCGCTCGGGCAGGCGCCGGTGCTCAACCTGAAAGCTGACAATCGCGAGCTGCACGCGAAGGAACGACTCCTGGGGCGCGCTGAGCTTCTTATCGCGCCTGGCGCGAGCAACCCGATCATCGATCGACTGCCGGGGCGAATTCGGCTCGGGCTGCATGCGTTGATAAATGGCAAGAGCTCCCGAGAGGGCTAGGAGGACGACGAGGATGAGCGCTTTCTTCATTGGATCAGGGGTCTGTCGAAAAACGGATGTGTCTTGGGAGGTTCACGAAATGGGAGATAATCTTCTCGAGGACTCGAAATTTTCCAATAATTTCTCACATGGTTCATTGACGGGTCAGGTGCTCATTCGAATACTGCCCTCTTTGTTTGTCGCGCTCTCTGAGCCCGAGGCCCGAAAATGCCCGAGACGGCCATTTCGCTACGGGCCCATATCAGAGACCGGCGCAAGTGAGTTATCCCGAGCAGTGAATGGGTGGCAAGCAAAAAGGCTTGTGAGCGTCCACCCTTACTGAGCTTCTCGAATTCTTCGAATCACAGAGACTCGCTTGCGAGTCCTAGCAGCCGTTGCCGGCGACCCGATTATCGACCGTCTCGATCCCGTTGCAAAACCGGGTGTACTCGATGTGTTTTCCATCTCCCCGACAAGGCTTAACAACCAGAACAACGTTCGGGTCGAAGGTGCTGCCGGCACAAGGCGTGACGCTTGAGCCGAGAATTACGTCCTTTGGTGCGTTCAACGTGGGATAGAACTGGGCCAGCGCGCCTGCGAGCGGGCCGCCGGTGTCGGTCGTTTCGGTGTAAGCCATCGTGAAGCCGGTGCCTGCATCCTCTTCACCAGCGGTCGCGGCCGTTCGGGCGTTCCGATAAAGGGATTCGGCTTTGGCAAACTCAGCTTTGCCTCGGTAGACCATGAATCCGGTCAGCGCGAGCTGAGCCAGTATGCCGATAATAACAATCACGGTCAGCAGTTCGATCATGCTGAAACCGCGCTCTTTTTCACGAAAAACCGCTCGCATAAAACTCCACGATGATGAACTCAGAGCCTTACTCCGTGCCTAACTCTATACCTGACATATGGCAGATCCCATGCCACCGCCCTACCCATCTGACTAGTAGAAAAGTCTTGAAAAGACTCACAGATCCAGGTGCGGGGCTACTTTCCCCGACTTTCGCCGCTGACAGAATTTGTCCCCCTCAGGCAAATGTTTGTCTCTCCATCGAATTGTTCAGTTTATCCCGCGGCTTTAGGTTTCGCTATTTTTCGGGAAGCCCACCTTCAGGAGCTGTTTCCTGCCTCAGCCGACAGTAACCGCTAGGGAAGCTCTGATTAAGTATCAGAGGTTCCCTCGGACGGCGGACCGGGTCTCTACAGGGAAAGCTCAAAGCCTTGTTCAACGAGCAGGATCGGAATCCCTTCGTCAATTCGATACGCGAGCTTCCCATCCTCCCGGATCAGCGCGCCGTCTATGCGGGAGGGCAACGGCTCCCCCGAAACGTCCTTTAGCGCGCTGCTCCCCGCGAGCGCACGGATCTTCTCCAGTTCCCCGGTCGTAGCAAGTCGCAATGGCTGGTGGGATTCCGGGCAGGCAAGGAGCGCGAGCAGTGAGGGCTGTATCATCTCTTGTTGAGCTTCGGACACGTGCACCTCGTTACTGAAAGATCGCCTGTCGCCCAGCTGCATCAAGCCGAGCCCGTAATATTGGACCAGATGTCACACTAAAATGCCACCCTTGACGAGGAGCGGAAATTCCCGTTTTCTAGTGAAAAACTTTATAGATTTCTAAGGGTTCACCGATGCCGCTCCAGCTTGCTCGATTCCAGCCGGCTCTCTTCTGTATAGCGATGCTCTCTCTCTGCGGCTGCGATCTGGATTATTGGTGGTCCCGCGGTCAGCCCCCTTCGTCGACCAACCTCCTTTTCCGCTCTCAGAAACAGTTAGAAGAGAACCTCTCTTCGACTGCGCGCGCCGATGTGAAGGGCGAAGCGACACAGCTCCGTGACGCCCTCCGCGACGTGCATGGAGATTTGAGCAAGGGCAACGGAGGCGCGCGCCTCCAGGAAGGGCTCGCGAAGGTCAACACCGCGCTCTCCGCTCTGGAGGGCAAGATCTCCTGGGGCTCACGAGCGCCCTATGGGGAGCTTATTCGCCAGCTTCAAGGCTTTCGAAAGGAAGCGGCGGAATCGGGCACGGTCGATAAGAATGTCTTTTCACTCTACAGCGCACGCACACTCTTTTTTCTCGCAAGTGAGTTGAGTGTCGATGCGCCGGTAGCCTATCAGGGCTGACGGCTTTCTCGGCCGCGGCTCGGGCCCAAGGAAATTGGGTCCCGCGCAAATTGGGGCGGAACTATGCAATTGAACTGCGTCTGCTTGCGCCTCACCCCGCTCCCCTACGAGCTCGACGGGGAAGCAAGCCGCTATTACGATGCTTTCTTCCCTGAGCTCTTCTCCGTGCTCGAGGCATTTCCCGAAGCGAAGCTCGGTCTGACAATCTCCGGATTCCTCCTGGAAAAGCTCGAGGCGAGATCGCGCACGGCGTTCTTGAAACGGCTGGCTGAGTATTCACATTCCCAGATCGCGCTCCTCAGCTTCCCCTTCTATGACCCCTCAGCACTGCTCCTGACCACCGAGCGGTATCTTGAACAGCTCGAATTTCAACGTCAGTTCTGGTCCAGCTACGGCGCTCAACTTGCGCCGACAATCGATGCAACGACCGACCCTCGCATCGCTGCTTTCGTTGCGGACCAGCCCGGGGTCGAGCATTTCCTCTATGTTCCGGATGTCGGCTCGCTTCCGGCGGTCACGCGCTTAGACAACGGCGCGCTCGCAACACCGGCGCACCCCCTTCCCGTCTCGAGCAAGACGAAGATGGTGGCGCCGACTCACGAGGTCTCCTCCTTCGCGTTGGGAGAGAAGGTGCGGCTCCGCTCACTTGTGATCTCAATAACTGATCACACGCCGCTTGGGATGGAGCGCCTTCTCCTAACACTTCGAGCTATCTTCACACTGGCCGATCAGGGTTTTCTTCTACCCGCCGATTTCGCATTTCCTAATAATGCCGCCGCAAGCGTGCAGCTGCCGTCGAGGCCCGCGGCGGATCGATTGCTCGCGAGCCGTACGGACATCCTCTGGCAACAGATCGAAGATGTTTCGGAGCTGATTGAAGAGCGCGCGAAGAAGGCGCGAGCGGAGAGTCGCGTCGGTGAGAGACACGGGCCAGAAGCGAAGCTCAAGAGCGCCCGGCGCTACGCACATCGCGCCTCGAGCAGAGTGCTCGATCAGCCGAACGTGCCGGCCGCTCAACGGAGTGCGCTCGAGTTGATGCTCTACGGCGAGGTCGATTTCGAAGCCTATCTCCATCCGGACGTTGATCCGGTTGTCGGCTGGGTCCGTTGGATTCCGCAGAAAGTTGCGCCGGTCGCTGGTGCGGAAGGGGTTCAGACCAACGCCGGCTTGGTAAGCACGCAGCTCGCAGATTATTTCATCTCGGCGGACGGAGCGCTCCTCGAATGGGATTTCAAACCGCGCAAATGTGCTTTGGTTGGAACAACCCACTTCAAGTCATTCTTAATTCATCCCAGCATCCCCCCGGTGAAACGTACAACCGTGCCGATGCGCATCACCAGGAAGACGCTCGACCTCGTTTCACTTCGATTCGTTGACGAGCTCACCTACCCTTCAGGAACGATCCAGCTCTTCCGCGAGCTCACTTTCAAAGCCGGAATCGGGGCGCATCTTGCGAACGCGACGACCGGTTTCTCTTTCGAGTATTGGATTGAAGACGCTCCCCCGCCCGGCTTGCAGTTGATCTGCACGACCTGCATAACGCTTCCGACACCGCAGGCTGCAGGTGGAAACTACAAACCCCTGCTGTGCGTGGGCGGAGTCGGCGCCGAGACTTATCCGCCTGATGAGCCGCTTGAATTGGGAGGCACTGCGGTCCCCGGTGGCGCATTTGGAATTCGTGCGATCGATACGGTCGAAGACCTGCTCATCGATCTGCGGACCTCGAAGCAGCTCGAGGGTGTTCGGCTCAATCCCCTGCACATCGATGGACTATTTCAGGGAACGATCTGTGAGTTCATCGTCAGTGCGAGCCGGGTGCGCGGCGACGAGCACAGTAATACCGTATTCATCTCCGTCTTCTAGGGTAGATAACTTTACGCGCTCTAGTTATCGCCGTCGATCGCGACCGCCCCGAGAATTGTCTTCTCGACGGTTCTGCCGAAATGATCGCGCAGACTGACAGTCACCTCGTCGACGTCATACTTTTCACCCTCAATCGGTATGAAGCGGCCGATATAGTGGCCGGGTTCTACTTCATACATCGGCACTTTCGAACCTGCGCTTCCGACGACGAAGTACCCCTCCTCCGCTGGAGTTCCGAGCGCAGCAACGACCAGTGGACGCGTCGGTGTTACCGCCTCACGCGCATTATGCACGGCGCCAAACAGCGCCGGTCCGCTGGAGTTCACATACTCGGGCCGCTCCATCACGTAGAGCGGCTTCAGCATATTTTTCACCAGCTTCTGGCTAAGGTCTACGATGATCTCGTTATCAAGTCCGCGAATCGGTTCAAGCACGAGTGAGGAGAACCCCGTCGGAATTTTCGTCAACCCTCGCGAATCGGAATCCTCACCGTCCGAAGTAAAGAGGATCTTCCCGTCTGACGCCGAGACGAGCTTCAACTCCAGCGCCACCGTGCTTACAGACTGAACTCCGTAATAGCTCCGATCCCACTTTGTCACCTTGCCGAAGAGCAGCGCGTCGGCGCCGAGAAATGCACCGAGGACTCGCGGATCGGCGGCAAGGAGATTTGCCGCCTGTACGACGCCTTCGATCACAAATGCGTGATGGCCGAGCTGCGAGTTGACATAGCCTTGCGAGATCAGGTCGAGGCCGGTCTTGCGCATCTCACTGTCTACGACAGTCTGCACCGAGCTGGCGGGAGACTCTTTCAGCTTGCTCGACAGCAGCGGGATATTGTCGATGAGAATATTCGAGTCGAAAGTCTCGGGGATCAGCTTTCCATCTTCGACTTGGTAAAACGGAATGATCGCCACCCGGATGGGCTCGGAGGGATTAAAATTTACCTCCTGCTTCAACCTGCCGGCGCAGGAGCAGAGCAAGAGCAATACAATCAGTAAGTACTTTTTCACTTTCCGCTCGCCTGAATGATGACCGGCTGAGTGCTCGCGGAGAATTCGTTTGCGGGCACAAGGACAGAGTAAATCGTCGCATCGTTCGGCGGCTTCTTCACTTTAAAGAACTTGCCGATGAACTCGCCGAGACGCGTAAACGGTCCCGCGGGTGACTCGGCGCGATACACAATCTTTTTCGCCTTTTCACACGCGACGAGACGTTCTGGACAGCCATCGCCGTTGCATTGGAGCCTGAGGGAGTTCGTCGCCGCGTCGAGTGCCAAGACTGAGGCGAGATCGCATCCGGCCAAACCGCTCATCCCGTTAAATTGTTTTTCCGTTTCGAGCCCCGATGGTGTGCGCAGTTCGACGCGATACGGCTTCACGGCGACAGGTCCAACCGAGCGGAGTGCGGCGCAGTACCGGCCCGGCTTCGTTTCACGAAGGGGCGCAGAGGTTTGGCCGCGCGTGATCACGACAAAACTCTGCGGAGTCCCAAGGATACACAGGACATTGTTGCCGCGACGGGTTTGTTCGACCGCGGGCTCTCCGAGCACGAGAGGCTTACCGCTGAAACGGCGCTCGAGCCCAGCAGGCGGAGCAAGCTTCGCGACGATTCCCCGGGCGAACTCCCGCGCAAGCGGCTCGAAGGTGGAATCGTTAAAGCTCTTCGCCTGCGACTTAATCGCCTCGACAAGTTGGCCGGAATTCAGCAGCAGCCCGCCGGTGCGCTGAGTCGAGTTTGAGATCGATTGAACTGTTCGTCCGGACTTATCTTCGAAGGCGAGCGTACCCGTGATGGAGTCCGCGTAACCGAGTCCGAAATTTCTGCTCACAGCAGTCGTCAGCTCAAGTCGCGCCACGCCGTCGACGCCGAATTTCTTAAACAGCTCAGGACAACTTGGCTTCGCGGGGCACAGCCTCGAAACGATATCGCTCTCCACAACAAGAAACCCTTTATGCCGCAGCTCCGCTTCGACGAAGCTCTGCAGCAGCTTTGAGCGTTCCGGCCGTGAGCCGGTGGGGGGCCGGACCGGCAGCAGCGCGACATAACCTGGAGAGACATCATCCTCCGCGGGGACCAGAATCTTTGTGCTCGAGCAGCCTGCAA
>CAYOAK010000085.1:10746-13445 GCA_964401925.1 uncultured Bdellovibrionales bacterium
CGAGCACCGAGAGAAACAGCGGTTGCAATCTCATGGTCACATCAACGAGATAATCAGTTTTCCCTTCACCCCTTCCGGATGCTTTGCGAGACCGAAGATTTTGAACTCGAACTCGCCGATGTTCGGCAGGCAGGTGCTCGCAAAATTCCCCGGCTCAAGTGCCCGAGTCGAGACCAGCTTGCCGCCATCTTTGAAAGCCATGTTCGGGGTGATCGAGGTGTAACAACTTGGACCCTCGTTTCCGAAATCGAACTCGAAGGTGAGAAGAGAGTCGGCGGAGTTATTCAGGATGAAGAGCATCCCCTGCCGCACCTTCATCCGGTATTCCGGTTGAGTGAGGCCGGAATCGACAACCTCGATCAGGACGTCCCCTCCCTGAGCGCGCCGAAATGCATCCTCCGCGGTGACCGCTCCAGCGTTTGAAGCAACGGAGAAAAATGCAAGAGAGATAAAGATACACGCAGTGAGCGCCGCGAGGTTCCGACCGTTATTCATGCGCAGTCCCGACGAAAAGTCCCTCCTTACCCTGATTCCCTGGATTCGAGAAACTCGGCCGGAGAACTCCGTGAATTCTTTCGGCGGTCGGCTTATCGGAGCAGGACGATTTCCACACGCCGGTTAAGCTGGCGGCCTGCGTCGGTTCGATTCGTGGTCTTCGGCTCGGCTGCGGCAAGCCCGCTCGACTTCATCTGATCCAATGAGATGCCGTGCTCGGCGAGAAATGACTCGACTGTCCGCGCGCGCGCGAGGCTCAGTTTTTCATTGTCTTCTTTCGTTCCCGTATCATCCGAGTGCCCGAAGATCTCGATGCGCCGCACGAGCGGATCGCGTTTGATCGACTCGGCGAGCCGCTCGAGCTCCTTTGCGCTGCCTGTGCGGAGCGCCGCAAGGCGCGGATCGAAGTAGATCGTTATGCTCGACGGGAGGTGCGCTAGCAACCGGCCGCCTCCGAGCAGTGATTCTCGAATCGCTAGAAGATTCTCTTCGCTTTGGGCAACGTGCGCTCTCAGAGCGTAGATCTGTCTTCGAGTCTTCAGCGGTGAGCCTTCCTCGACATCAAGGCCTGCGCCGACGAGCATGCCCGCCGCAGCGCCGAGCCCGGCTCCGACTGCGACGCCCGCGCCCGTGTTGTTGATTTGATTTCCGATAATCGCACCGGAACCTGCTCCCCATCCCGCGCCGAGGATCGTTCCGGCGATAACTTTGTCTGGCCCCGGAGTCGGCGCGCAGGAGCTAAGAACGAGAGCGCAGACACTCGCCAACTGGAGTTTCGAGAAGCGATTCATGGCGGAAAAGGTATCAATCCCGGGCGCGCTTCGCCATCAGGATTCTGACAAGGAGCAGGAGGGCGAGCAGACCCGTAAAAGGCCCATCTCCGAGCTGGGAATAGAGGGTTCGGACGGTGAGCAGCGGAGTATCGATGACGATGGCGCCTTTCTGGAAGGTTGCAAGGGTTGGGCCGAGCTCGCCGGTTGGGAGGACAGCCGTAGTGATTCCCGTGTTGGTTGCGCGGAGCAATGTTCGGCGCATCTCGATCGATCGCCACTGCGCAAGGAGGAGGTGTTGCCATGGTGCAGCGGTGTCGCCATACCACGCATCGTTCGTGATGTTTACGAACACATTTCCACCGCCCGCTACCCCTTCCGCACCAAGTTCTGGGACGAGATCTTCGTAGCAGATAAGCGGAACGATCCGAGCCTCAGCCGAACCGATGGAAACTTTCAGGGGATGCGAGGAAGCGCCCGAAGTGAAGTCCCCGGTAGTCGTCGCGAACGAACGTAAAAACGGGAACAGACTTTCGAGCGGAAGATACTCTCCAAACGGCATCAACACGCGTTTCTGATACGCACCGAGCACCTTGCCGCCGCTGTCGATCAGTCGTGCGCTATTGTAGAGCGCGGGCTTAGGCGTTCCGTTCGGTCGGTAGCTTAAATCTCCGTAGAGGAGCGGCGCATTTAAATCGGGCGCAGGATCAAAGCGAGTCCCTCGCACATTCGAAAGGGTCGCCAAGGTCCAGTCGGTCATGACCGTTTCCGGCCATATGAGAAGCTGAGCTCCGTCCGAGAGAGCCTTTCGCGAAAGCACCACGTGGTCATCGAGATTCTCGCGTAGTTGGTCCCGTGCGGCACGCTCCTCAAGCGAGTTGTTGCCTTGTATCAGGCCGATTTTCACTTTTTCGGCCCGGGCGAGCTCGCCGGTGAAACGTGTGGACAAGAAGAATCCGAGAAGAAGTAATGCCGCCGTAGCGGCGAGAGCGAACCAGGAACGATCTTTCTGCGCCCCCCGAACAATCGCTTCCACGCTAAAGAGAAGCAGAGCGTTCAGCACCGTGACACCGCACAGCTCCGAAAGAGCGGAGACCGGGTGAAATGAGATCAGCGGGTTCACCATCGACCACGGGAACAGTTGCGGAAAGAGGAGATCAACCAACCCGAAGATTGCCGGAAAAAGATACCGGCGCTCGCCGGGGAAGCGGTCGTAGATCCATCCTGCGAGCGAAAACTGAAGTGCGGCCGTCGCGGCGAAGAGCACATGAAGAAGGAGTGCAATCGCTCCTGGAAATCCACCGAAGAGCTTCAGCGTATCCGGGAGCCAATAGAACGCCACTAGGTGTGTCGGAAAGGCGTACCAAAAGAGAGTTCGATAAGCACGTGTGCTGCGTTGCACGGCTACGACGAAAGAGAATGCCGCCGCGAGAG
>CAYOAK010000086.1:0-13398 GCA_964401925.1 uncultured Bdellovibrionales bacterium
AGAATCTTCCCGTCATCCGGTTGGTACACTCCCGCGATGATCTTCATCAACGTGGATTTGCCCGCACCGTTATCTCCGACAAGCGCCGTCACTCCAGTATCCGGAAAGGTCAGTGAGATATCGTTCAGCACTTCGGCGCCGCCGAATCGCTTCGAGATCGATTGCAGTGAAACTCCGCTCATCGCTCTCTACCCGTCCCTAGCCGCTCGAGCGACGCAGCCGCGATAAGCACAAGGCCGATAAACAGCACCTGATAATAGGTGCTCACCGCAAGCAGATTCAGGCCGTTCTGCAACACACCGAGACAGGCGATCCCGAGCAGTGTGCCGGCAATTGTCGCGCGTCCTCCGTAGAGCTTCGCACCGCCCAGAACTACCGCTGTAATCGCAACAAGCTCGTAGTTCTGTCCCGCCGTCGGATCGCCGCAGTTCGTGCGCGCCATGAAGACAAAGCCTGCGAGCCCCGCGAGAGCGCCGGCGCAGCTATAAATCTGCAAGCGCAGCCGATCGAGCGGAACTCCGGTCGCTTCGGCGGCGAACTGATTGTCACCGAGAATCAGAGCATGCAGCCCAAACCGAGTGTGGTGCAGCCAGACATAAGTCAAGGCGCCTGCGCCGATCATAAAGAGAAGCGGCCCCGATACGCCAAGGAGCTGGCCCTGAATGACGCCCGTTATCCGCTCAGGCAGTCCATAGATCGGCGTTCCGTCAGCGACGATATAAGCGAGCGCACGCCCAACGCTCAGCATTCCGAGAGAGATGATGAAGCTCGGAGCACGCGTCAGATTGATCAACAGTCCGGTGGTGAGCCCGCAGGCCCCGCCGACTGCGCAACAGATCAATATCGCGAACGACGGACTCGCATCGGTGTTCTGGATAAGAAATGCACAGACCGTTCCGGCGAGCGCCATCACGGAGGCAACGGAGAGGTCGACCCCGCCGCTCGCAATGACGAACGTCTCTGCCAGCGCCAGGAGCCCAATGACACTGGACGCCGCAACGATATTCTCCAGGTTTGATCCTGAGAGGAAATGCGGCGAGAGCGAGCTGAAAATCAGAAGCAACAGGCAGAGAAATATTACGCAGCGAAGAAAGCTGATCCGGCGGATAGCGTCAGCGAACATACTGGAGATTCGGATCGGTGTTTTCGAGGAGCACCTTCTGACTGAGGACTGGAACCGCGGTGACGACGCGTTGCTGGATCTTTCCGCCCTTGCTGACGACCTCGGCGAGCTCCATCGCCCGAATCCCGAGCAGATACGGCAGCTGAGCGACGGTAGCGGCGATCCGCCCCTGCTTCACCGCCTCACGAGCATCCTTTGTTCCGTCGACGCTGACAATCTTCACATTCTTCGCAGCGGAGTGAGTTCGCAGCGATTCGACGGCGCCGAGTCCCATCAGGTCATTTGCCGCGTAGATCAGATCGAGGTCCGGATGGCGCTCAATGAAGTCATTCGTCACGCCCATCGCCTTCAATCGGTCCCAATTCGCCGAAACTGAGCCGACAATCAGCGCCCCCGGCACCAGTTCAAGCAGTTTTGTGCGAAAGCCATCCACGCGCCGGCGCCCGGGGACGCTCCCGGCGGCACCTTCGAGAATCAGCACCTTCGGCGCCGGCTTTGTGAGCAAGGTCTGGGCAAATTTCGCTGCTTCCTGTCCGATGACGAGATTATCTGCACCAACGGAGAAGGTCAGATGAACTCCCGCCTTCTCGGCGTCCTCAATCGGGATCGAGGAGTCGAGCTCAGCCGCCAAAATGCCGTTCTCGATGGCTCGCTTCAAACACTGGAGCCCGACAGCGGTGTTTGCCGCAGCGACCCCGATGAGACGCGGCTTTCTTTCAATCGCAGCCAGACAGGTATTCAATTGTTCCTCGGCCGCTGAATCCGAAGTGTAAAAGACAGTGGCGGAGACCTTTAGCTTTGCAGCGGTCTCGTCAATTCCTTGACCAAGCGCCGTCCAATAGGGATTTCCACGAGCCCCAAGCAGGAAGACGAACGAGTCCTGAGCGAAGACGGCCTTCGTTCCGGCGAGAACGAGTAGAGCGATGAGAAGGAACTGTTTACCGAACATAGAGTAGGTCCGGATTGCGTTTCGCCTGTTCGATAGAGACCTTCGTCAGTACAGGCGTCGGCACATACTCAGTGCGCTCGACCGTCTGCCCCTTGACGCTGCTCATGCTGAGCTCAACCGCGCGGCGGCCCATGAGGTATGGGAGCTGCGCGACGTTCGCCGCCATCTTCCCGTCAAAGAGCGCTTTTCGCGCGTCTGCGATCCCATCGACGCTGATCAGGAGGGTCTTTCCCTCACGTTTGGAGAGCCGAAGCGCTTCGACGATCCCCATCGACATCACGTCACTCGTGGAGAAAACCGAATCGAGCTCTGGGACACGTTGTAGGGTGTCCTGGACGATATTCATCGCCTTCAGTCGATCCCAATCCGCGGAGAGAGCAGCGACGACCTGCGCCTTCGGTGAGACCTCCTTGAGTTTCTCGAGGAAGCCTTTCGTGCGGTTCTCGCTCACGATGCTGCCGGCAAGTCCCTTGATCACGAGAACGCTGAAATCCTCTCGCGGCATAATCTTCTTCAGGTGCTCAGCCGCGAGCGCTCCAATCTTGTAATTATCGGAGCCCACAGTGAACGCGAGCTTCAGACCGGCGGCCCTTGCGTCGTCGACGGTCACATTGCCGTCTATGTCAGCGATGGGAATTCCCGCCTCAGTTGCCTTCTTGAAACAAGCAAGGCCGATCGTCCTCGTCGCTGCACCAACAACGATCATCGCAGGCTTTCGCTGGATCGCCGCAAGGCAGATGTTCAGCTGCGCTTCTGGCGATTGATCGTCGTCGGTATTATAGATGATCGGTGTGATCTTTTGCGCGGCCGCGCTCTCTTCGATCCCCTGCTTGATCACCTTCCAAAAGATGTTTCCCCGGCCTTTCAGTATGAAGACATACTCGGGCTCGGCAGCAGCAGATCCGGCGAAGCAGAGGATTGCCGCGATAAGGAGAAAAGTTCCGCGCCGGACCGGGGAAAAAGGGGGGACCATGGAACGAATTGATACCGTTCGCGGCGGAATGGTTCAATTGCAATAGCATCGGCCCGGTTGAGCGAGGATGCGGGGGCCTATTTGCCCCGAAACACCAGCAGATGCTCGCGATAGGAGTTCCGCAGCTGAACCGTGCGCTGGCAGCGCCAGCCGGACAGAGACTTTGCAAGATCAATCGGGGCGCGCGTCCGGGTTTTCTCCGACTGCGGCACCATCTCAATCTGCAAGTCCTCCCGGACCGCGAATTTGTAGGGGTTCGCTGCCACGATCTCTCTCGTCGAGGTGTATGTGAGCAACGCGGAGCCTGCATGGGAGTGGGATGCGAGACATTCGCTCAGCCCGGCCACCTCCTCCGGTTTCAGATACAGCAGCCGGTCCCAGAGAATGAAAATGTCGTAGCTCTGTTCGAAGCACTGCACCGGAGGATCTTCAAGCGTCGCATCGACGCTCGGATCAACGACGGTGATGAACGGGTGTGACGGCGCAAGCATGTTCAGGAGGGCGGGACGGATGGGTCCAAGGTGGAATACCTTCGGATTCTGCATCCGCCGCGCTAGTGAACAGAGCAGTTCCAAGCCGGCAGAGTGAAAGGAGAGAGCCTGGGGGTGGTAGCCCTTCGGCTCTAAGTCGATCGCCCGCCACTTCGAAAAGTTAACTTCGTGGCACAGGAGCATAAGCTCACTCTCAGTGGGTCAATGAATTCTCGGTGTCATCTTCGTCTGCAGCAGCGGGAGCCTTTTCCTGGCGGCTCTCCGAAACGCTCATGTCGATCGAGCCGTTCACACGTGCTCCCTCTTCGATCATGACGCGCTCACAGGTGACATTTCCGAAAAGCTGCCCGGAGCGGTGAAGCACGACTCGCTCAGTAGCGTTGATGTTTCCACGAACGGCGCCTTCGACGATCACAACCTGGGCAAATACATCGCCCTCAAGGAAGCCTTCGATTCCGACGGTGAATGTGTTGCGTGGAAGCTCAACCCGGCCCTTCAGCTTCCCTTGGAGCAGGATGTCCTCAGCACCGCGAACCGTTCCTTCGAGCTCCAAAGCAGAGCCGACAATCGAAACTTTGCGAGTGACGGGGCTTGATTCCCAGTCACGTGCTAACGGGCTATCTCCATTGGGAGTTTGGCTGGGCGTGAGATTTGGGTTGAGGGTAACGGCTGAATCTTTCTTCCACATAAAAACCTTTGAAGGGATGAACTCTTAGGTGGGTATCGGAGAATTACCGATCCACTTGAGAGTTTTGACACAAAAAAATTCCGAACGCCGACTACAGACTTTTGTGTGGACAACGGTCCTCACTCCCCGGAGCACCGGAACTTTTGATGCAGAGAAATTCCCGAAAGAACTTCCGCTTTCAAGTAGTGAATCGTAGGTCGAAGAGGACGCCGTCTCAGTTGAGTTTCAGCCCCTTGAAAAGCTGAAATCTGGGGTCACCATCTCGCTCCGGCTGACATCCGCACGGGTGAGCATTCCGATTCGCTCCACATTGCGGGCATAGGCCCTTGCAGTCATTGCGACAAAGAACTGCATACGGAAGTGCGAGAATTAACTGCTCCTCGACGATCGGTGCGAGATCGATCTCCTTCCCGTCGTAGTAGCCGAGCTGCAGATCTTCTATCTCCTCCTTCTCCGTCGCCGCATGAGGTTTAAGCACCATCGAGATCCCGCGATCAATGCTCAACTTTGCCTCTTCGGCGCATCTCGAGCAGCATCCTAGGAAATCTGCTTGGGCACGGCCCTCGATCATCACGGTTTTTCCGGTCGCGTTCAGTTCGACTTGCGCCTTCGGTGACACTGGGCAGGTAAAGGTGTTCGAGTCGAGACGGCCTTCGCCGGAAAGCCGGGACGCGATGCTCGCCTGGTCGAGATCGAACGAGAGTTTACGGCCCTCTACGGGGATGTCCTCAAGGCGGATGATCATCGCTCTTTGTTACAATACTTCGCCCGCCCCCAACAACTAACCGAGTCGTCGGCCGCAAACCCCTTGCCGACCGGCAACAAATTGAAAGAGCGGACGATTCTCACTATGGTGCAGGCGCGGCAAGCATTCAGGAGTCCGTATGTCAGTAAACAAAGTCATTCTCGTCGGAAATCTCGGACAGGATCCGGAAGTTCGATACACACAAGCCCAGCAGCCCGTAGCGACGTTGAACATTGCTACGAGCGAGCGGCGTAAGAACGCGAGCGGCGAGTGGGCAGATCACACCGAATGGCACCGAGTTGTAGCTTTCGGAAAGACTGCAGAGAATGCCGGACAGTATCTTTCGAAAGGCCGCCAGATTTACGTGGAGGGCTCGATTCGCACCCGTAAATGGCAGGATAAAGGCGGCCAAGATCGCTACACCACGGAAGTGATCGCGAACACGATTCAATTCCTCGGCGGCAAGGGCGAAGGACGTGGAGCCCCGGCGGAATCGTTGAACGCCGGTGTAGAACGGACCTATTCCTCGGATGATGCGCCGGCGGGGTTTAACCCGGGCACCCAAGGAAGCGGCGTCGCACCGGTTGCGTTTGATGACGACGACATCCCTTTTTGAGGAGTCCTTGTTTTACTGGGACCGTATTACTGGGACCGCGGGCGGCCTCGCCCGCTTACCGGCAATCGCAGTAGCACATCGCCCGATCACTGTTGGAACGCATGCACCGGCAAGCGGGCGAGGCCGCCCGCGGTCCCAGTGTTCGCCCTTTCACATCTCCCTTCCGCACCGGCTTAGCAGCATCGAGTCTCCATAGCTGAGAAAGCGGTATCCGCTCTGGAGAGCGTGTTCGTATGCGGCGCGAATTCGCTCTTCCCCTGCAAATGCTGAGACGAGCGTGAGATGCGTTGATCCGGGCTGATGGAAATTCGTCATCAACAGGTCGAGCACCTTAAATGTGAAACCCGGCTGTATGAAGAGATCCGTATCTCGCTCGGCGAAATCATAGTCTCCCCTCCAGTCGGATTCCGAGAGCGACTCAGTAGCCCGCGTGACTGTCGTACCTACGCCGATTACCCGGCGCTTTTCTGCTTTCGCTCGTCGAATCGAATCAAACGTATCTTTCGGAACAACAAAGCGCTCTGACCCGACTTTCCCGGAACCGGTTTGCCGCTCCAATGAGAGAATGCTCGAGAGTCCAACATGAAGGGTAAGGAACCGGATTTCGGCTCCTGCCGCTCGCACGTTCGTGAGTAGCTCCTCTGTAAAGTGCAGTGCCGCAGTCGGAGCGGCGATCGATCCTGGAGCTTGAGCGAACACCGTTTGATAGCGCACGCGATCTTCGGAGTCCGATCTCCCCTCGCGAATATAGGGAGGAATCGGCATCACTCCTTGCTGTTCGATCAACTCCTCAAGCGAGTCTGTCGTCAATGCGGCTGATAACTCTAGAACCGCCTCGCCTGCCGCGCGTTCAATGTGCGTCACAACAGCGTTCATATCCTGAGAAAGTGCAAACGCCTGCCCGACACTGAATCGCTTCAGCGGCCGCGCAAGTGCGCGATAACTTCGGTCGCCACACCGGGCGATGAGAAACACTTCGGAACTTGGAAGTTCCGGCGGGAAGAAGCGGCAAGGACGAACCTTCGTATCGTTGAGCAGCAGCAGATCGCCCGATCGAAGCAGTCGAGGGAGCTCTGCGACTTGTTGATCGAGAAGCGTCTCGCCTGTGGCATTAAGGAGCCGGGACGCGGAGCGCTCTCCTGCAACGGGACGTTGCGCGATTCGCTCCGGCGGCAGATCGTAGTGGAACACCTTCGTTACGACAGTGTTTCCGGGGCTTTCAATCCGAGCCGGCGCATAACCTCCTTCAGGTCTTCCCAGAACGGCTTCTTTGCCGGAGGATTTCGGAGCAGATACGCAGGGTGGAATGTCGGCATGACCGGGATGCCCCGCCAATCGAGCCAACTGCCGCGGAGCTTTGTGATCCCCTGCTTTACGCCTGTCAGGGCAAGCTGTGGTGTCTGCCCGAGAGTCACGATCACCTTCGGCTTAATTAATTCGAGCTGCCGGATGAGGTACGGACTGCATGTTGCCATCTCGTCCGGCAGTGGAGTGCGATTCTCCGGCGGGCGGCACTTCACGACATTCGCAATATAAATATCCGAGCGCTTCATCCCGAGACCTTTTTCGATCGCGGCGGTAAGGAGCTGACCTGCCCGGCCGACGAACGGCTCTCCGACCCGATCTTCATCTGCGCCGGGACCTTCTCCGATGAAGCAGATCAGTGGTGCATTTGTGTTTCCGACACCGAACACAACGTTTGTCCGCTTCTCACAAAGACGGCAGCGCGTACAGGTGGAAGCAATCTTCGCCAGCTCATCGAGCGGTAGAGTGGCGAACGGCGAGCCAAAATCTTCGTCGAGCGAGATCACCGCTGTCTCTTCGAGCTGTTTTGGCGATAGCTCCTCGTTCGCCGGGGGCTCAACGGCAAGCCACTTTTCGGGGAGTCCGTCGATCTGCAGCTCCATCAGCACCTGACGGATCTCCGTTCGTGGATCATTCATTTCGGCACACTCGCCTCATTAACACTGCGCTCTATAACTTGGTCGATCAGCCATGCGGCAGCAGAAGTTTTTGCCACACCATTCAACGAGGCGCGAGAACCGTTTGCTCCGAGGAGCAGGATCGAAGTGAAATCAGTCCCGAAGCTCTCTGCGATCGAGTTGCCGACGATGAAGTCCACCCCTTTCGCCTTCAGCTTCGCCTTCGCACTCTCTTCGAGCGTCTCTCCCGAAGCCGACTCTGCGCAGAACGCGACGATCGTTTTTAGCGCCGGAAGCTTCCCTCTTCGCTCTGCAATACCGCGTATGATGTCTTCGTTCGGTTCCAGCTGAAGTGTTTGTGCCTTGTTCTTATCACCCTTGAGCTTCGTGCCGGAGACCTCAAGTGCGCGGAAGTCACCGGGAGCTGCCGCCATAAAAAGAGTCGCCTCAGCTGTTCCCTCTGCGAGCACCGTTTCAAGTTTCTGTTTCAAGTCCACTGCGGAGGTGAAGTTCGTAACTGGATATGATTCGCGTTCTAAGGGCTCCTGAACGGGCCCGAGGAGAAGGTGCACAGAGGCACCGCGCCGGGCGGCCTCTCGAGCAATGGCGATGCCCATCTTTCCGCTCGAACGATTGCTGATGAACCGTATCGGATCGAGCATCTCGCGCGTTGGGCCGGCTGTGACGATCACCCGCTTGCCAATGAGATCTTCTCCGGCGGCCTTTGCGAGCCGTTCAACGGCAGACACGATGACTTCGGGATCCGGCAACCGGCCCTTTCCTTCCCATCCGCAAGCGAGCTCCCCGGAAGCGGGCTCCAGGATCTCCACTCCGCGTTTTTTTAAAAGCTCGACGTTTCCTTGCGTGACGGGGTTCTCCCACATGTTCACATTCATTGCAGGACACACGAGGACTTTTGCCCGAGTGGCGAGGAGAATGGTGCTCGGAAGGTCATCTGCGAGGCCGAGGGCGGCTTTAGCGATAAAGTGGGCCGTTGCCGGGGCAACCAGTACCAAATCCGTCTGATCGGCTAACGCAATATGTCCGATTCGACTCTCCTCTTCGAGATCAAACAGGCCGGTCGCAACCGGTTCGCCGCTCAATGTCTGCAGTGCGAGCGGTGTGACAAATTCTGCAGCGCCGGCGCTGAGCGCGACACGCACGGTGTGCCCGCGCTTCTTCAGCTCGCGAACGATCTCGGCGCTCTTGTATGCAGCGATGGAGCCCGTAACAAGAAGCGTGACTCTCATGAATTTCCGGCGGAGCGGAGGAACGGAACAAGAAACGGATTTGTTTTGCGTTCGGTGCCGATCGTCGTCTTCGGCCCGTGACCCGGAAGAACGATCGCTTCATCGGCCAGCGACAGGAGCTCGCGGTGAATACTTTCAAGGAGCTGCCGCTCACTGCAGCCGGGGAAATCCGTTCGACCGATCGCTCCGGCGAATAGAGCATCCCCGGCGATAACGATCTGGCCGGTTCCACGCTCGAGCTTTGAGTCTTCGATAATTTGAAACTCCATGTCCGCAGGTGACACGAATGAATAGTGTCCGGGTGAATGGCCGGGCGTGAACCGCGCCTGCCAGGGACGGCCGAGAACGTCGATCGTAACACCGGGGGTGAGCAATAGGTCGGGGGCGGGACAATTTTCGAACGCGGCACCGCTGAAACCGAAGAATTCCGCCTGAATCGTGACGGATTCACGCAACTCCCGCTCGTCTCCGCCGATAAGCTTTGGACGGATAGCACCCTGGGAAGCAAGCTTCCGAAGCAGAGCCGCGACACCGCCGCAGTGATCGATATGGAAATGGGTCAGCAGGATTGCTTCGACCACTAGGCCCGCCCTGGCGAGGGGTTGAAGCAGCTTGTCCACATCGCCGCCCGGATCGACCACCACTGCCCGCTTCGTAAGCTGGTCGGAGATTATCCGAGCATTCTGATAGAAGGGGGTTACAACATGAGTTTCGATCGTTACCATAGGAGCTAATCCGTATCGCAAATTGCCGCGGCGGTGAAGTGTAGGCAGGAACTTGGGACAGGAAGAGCAGTCTGCGCAGGGAGGCGGGCCGTCCGGAGATGTGATGCTCCAGGGCACCGTGCGCCGCGTCACTTTCCGCAGTGCGGAGACGGGCTTCGGCGTTCTCAAAATCGAAGTCTCGTCGAGCTCTTCCGAGCGCCGCGACGGCGAGCTGACGATGGTCGGCGAGATACCGGCGACGATCGCGGCTGGAACGCTGATTTTAGCGCGCGGCCGCTATCAGACGCATCCCAAATTCGGTGAGCAATTCCGCGCTTATTCGATCAACGAAACCGAGCCGACCACGGACGAGGGTCTGATTCGCTATCTCTCCTCCGGTTCGATTCGGGGATTTGGCGAAGTGCTGGCCGGCCGTGTGGTTTCTGCTTTCGGAACCGACACGATTCGGATTCTCGATCAGGAGCCGTACCGGCTGATCGATGTGCCGGGGATTGGAAAGAAGAAGCTCGAAGAGATTCTTGCGTCGTGGAGCGAGATCCGTCAGGACCGTGAGGCGCAGCTCTTCTTTCACGAACACGGAATTCCGAGCTCGCTTGCCCAGAAGATCATGCGCGCATTCGGCAAGCGTGCGGTCGAACGGGTCAAGGAGAATCCATACGAATTGTGCGACGCGCTGTGGGGCGTCGGCTTTCTCACCGCCGACCGCCTTGCACTTTCGCTCGGAATCGATCCGCTATCCGATCAGCGGATCGTCGCAGCACTCGAGTTTACGCTCAAGCAATCGGCAGAAGATGGGCATACCTATCTGCCCGAGGAGGTCCTCCTCGAAAGAACCATTCGTCAGCTGGGAGCTGAGGCGAATGAGAAGCTGCTCGGTGCGATTGAGCGTGCTGTTGCCGAGGGCCGAGTCATACGTGAGACGCTCGGCGGCAGACATCTCGTCTACTCAAGAGCTCTGCACGAGGCGGAGACGAAACTCGCGGGCTACTTGAAGGAGCGCCTTGCGTCGGTTGTTCCAACTCTGGCGCCTCACATTATCGCAGCAGCGGCTTCAGCAGATTACTTGGCTTCCGCGACCGACTCGCGGCTGATCGTTCTCTCGGAGGAACAGCGCCGGGCACTTGAGATCGCGGCATCGTCCTCCCTGACGGTCATCACCGGCGGGCCCGGATGCGGAAAGACGACCCTTGTTCGTGCACTTGTCGGGATGTTTCGGCGGGCCGGGCTGGTTGTAAAGCTTGCCGCGCCGACGGGGCGCGCGGCACAGCGTCTCTCCGAAGTGTGTGAGCACGAAGCTTCGACCATTCACCGTCTGCTAAAGTATGAGCCGGTTGATCGCGGATTTCTGCACGGCGCAGGCTACTTGCTCGAGTGCGACGTGCTGATGATCGATGAGAGCTCGATGCTCGATATCCAGCTCGCCGAGGCACTGCTGCAGGCCGTTCCCCGAGGGGCGCGGGTCATCTTCATTGGCGACGCCGATCAGCTTCCGAGCGTTGGGCCGGGCCTGTTCCTCGGCGAGCTGCTGGAGATCGCGCAGCGCACAACAATCCGCCTGACGAATCTCTTTCGCCGCGCGAATGAATCACTGATCTCGGTCGCGGCGCATCAGATCAACTCGGGGGATCTCCCTGTGATTCCCGAGCCGGACGGCGTGACGAAATCCGATGCCTACTTTTTGCCGATCAGGGAAGCGGTCGAAGGCGGAGCGCTCGTCGAGCGCCTCGTCTCCGAACAGATTCCAAAGAAGTTCGGGTTCAGAGGGACGGAGATCACGGTGCTCACACCGATGAACCAAGGTGAGCTCGGCACTCAGACACTGAACCGCCGCCTTCAGGAGCGGCACATCCCCTCCTCGCTCGGATTGCCGGCGGTGAGCTTCGGCGGCCTAGAGTTCAGACTGGGCGATCGGGTTTGTCAGCGGGTGAATAACTATCAGCTCTCCTCCGGTGTTTTTAATGGAGACCAGGGCGAGGTGATCGGAGTCGACCAGGAGAATAAGCGTTTAGTAGTCCGGCTTTGGGACGGCCGGGAGGTGGAGTATCCGAAAGAAACCCTGCCCCAGCTTGATCTCGCATATGCGCTCAGCATTCACCGGAGCCAGGGAAGTGAGATACCAGTAGTTGTTCTCGTTTTACATGATTCGCATGCCATCTTGCTTGAACGGCAACTGATCTACACGGCGATTACGCGTGCGAAAAAGCTGCTGATTATCGTAGGTTCCCGAAGGGCGTTCGTCATGGCAGTTAAGAAGACTCGCAGCCGCAGACGCTATAGCGGTCTCGTTTTACGTCTTGGAGAGAACCTATGATTCCAATGCGCCTGATCACTGTGCGATTGTTTCGAAACGGGCCGCCATTTGCGGTTGCTTCGCTCGCGCTCTTTCTCTCAGGTTGTTTCGTCTTGGTTCCGCTCGCGGAGCCGGATGCACAGGCTCTGGCCGGCGGGAAATGTCTGTCGTGCAGACGCCAAGCGGCGGAACAGGATGCGCGTTCCTACTATCCGCGAACGAATCGGCTCGGAGCTCCGCGTGAGGGACGGGTGGCAAAATTGCTTCGGCAGCTCGAGTCGCCGAGAGCAGTGAACCGGGCGCACGCTGCGTATTGGCTTGGCGAGCTGGGCACAGATGCGACGGCTGCCGTGCCGGGGCTGATTACGCATCTCTCGGATAACGATAAGTGGGTGCGCCGAGCGGCGGCTAAGGCGCTTGGAAAGATCGGTGATTCCCGCGCGAAGGAGCCGTTGAAAGTGGCCGGACGTGATCGAGACCACTTTGTGGCAGAGTCAGCGAGAAAGGCGCTTAACCGCTTTCGTTGATCGCGTCCGCGGCCCGCGACGTGAATCCTGGCCGGTAAAAACGGAATGCTCGTGTGTGATCCGAGCAATCATCAGATCAAGAATCGTCTTCACACGCTGATCAAGCTCGCTGCGCGGGCGGTAATCAGCAGTTGCAAAGTAGTCCACGCGCTTTGCGGCAAGTAAGCGCTGACAGACATCTCTTCCGCCGCCATCTCCGGGCTCATGCACGGCAATGGCGAACCCGCCGTTCTTTTTCGTCACAGTCATCGAGGGAACGTCGGTCAGCCCGTCACCGATGTAGAGGATATTGCTGAAGGGCACAGCACGCTTCGCCTCCGGCATGTGCTCGTTGATGCCGTCGCTGAGCTTTTCGATCCCCTTGTTGATGCGAAAAAGAAACTGCGTTTTCCCGGTGTCATTGATTAGAACATTCGGAAACACCGGAACTCCCTGAGTGTTAAAGAAGTATTCCGAGGCGTACACTTGAGAGAAGTGTTTCGTTATCGGAACACCATCCAAGATCTCTTTCAGTCCGGCGGAGATCAAATAATGCTTCACCTTGATGTAGGCAGGAGAGCGCGTGGCGACATATTGATTGACGCGCTTGAACCAGGAAGAGACTCCGGGAAAGAGCGGGATCTTCTTACCCAGAACGCGGAGCTGTGCTTTGCCGACAGGTCGATCGCTTGCGGCCATATAGTCGCGGAGCACTCGCATGTAGGTGAGCATGCGCTCGCCATTGGATCGGACAGTGGCCTCGCCGACCTCGTTCCAGAAATCCGCAGGAGTCAATCCAAGATGGGGAATGATCGAATAATCTTGCATCGAGCCGGGAATCAGTGTTCCGTCGAAATCGTAAACGAGAGCAATCGTGCCATGGCGAAATCGTGACATGGCGATCAATTGATTACGCATCCCAACTGAAAGCAACTGGATTGTGAGTGCGAACGGATGAAGTTCGGGGCGACATGGTGTCTCCTCTTCACCGGCCCCCCCCTCTTTTTGTCTCAGAGACGGTGACGGGGTTTAAGTGGATGAAACCGCGACGGGGAGCGGCGGGTCATGCCCTCCTCTCCCAGCGGAAACTTTCTTACGTTGCTGAGGAAACAAATCTGCG
>CAYOAK010000087.1:0-12303 GCA_964401925.1 uncultured Bdellovibrionales bacterium
GGAGCCGAACGATCTTGATACCGAGGAGGAGCCCAAACATTGCTGCATTGGAAAATCTCGCACTCTGAGCGAGGGAGCATTCTCCTCTATGTTCTCATCGCATTGCTCGTCGGAAGCCTGGCAACCTCCGCGATCCTGCGTTCTGTGAATTGGAGAAATCATCGTGCAGCGGCTTTTCTCCACGCGCGCAGGTTATTTGAAGAGTGGGAGCAAGTCCGTGAGGATCTTCTTCAGGCGGGGCTTGCATCGGCCGACCTTGATCAACTCAGTTCAGTAGAGCCATTCACCGAGACCGTGAAGCTGCCTCCCGGTTGGGTCGATCGGGAATTGATCCGCCTTCCGCTTTTAAAGCGCAGCTCACCGGTCCGTCCGTTCCCGCGTTGGGGAGCGTTTCAGAACCTTGGAAGCTCGCCGTGCGTCCCCGTTCCTCCGGAGCCTGGGTCCGCGGATGCCGGCGGCTTTTCGGTTTCAATGAGCTGTCGAAACGCTTTCGAGGTGAGTGGCATCCAGTTTCTTCGAGCAAACATTGATGTCCCTGAGGTGACTGTTTCCACAGAACGAACCGCCTTAATCGCGACGGGAAGTGTTCGAATTGCGAAGCTGCGACTGCCCCTGACAGCACACCTCGAGATCATCGCCGGCGGGCCGATCTCGATCGACCAGGTCGAATCTCTGACGAGCGCGCCGGACTCCCCGGAGTCGAGCTCGATGGCCGAGCTCCTCCTGCACTCGGTGCACGGAGCCGTAAAATGCGAAAAAGTGACGCCTGAGCAGCTGGAGAAGTGCCTGCCGGAGAACTGGCTGAAAGTCCGGATCGAAAGCCGAAATCAGGGGTTATTTGGAGGCTGCGGCATGGAAAGAATCCCGGAAATCTGGACGAATACGGATTTTCTCGGGGAGATCGAGCTAAAGTCTTTATTTGACAGTGATAAACTCCGATGAGCTAAAGTAAGATCTTAGCACGAGCAAATAGCAGAACATGCCCGAATCTCCATTAATTCTTGTTGTCGACGATGATGAGGACAGCCGTTCGATGGTCCGGACCATCCTCGAGAACAACAATTTCAAGGTGGAAGAGGCGTACAACGGACGAAACGCTATCGAGCGGCTGCAGGAGCTCCGTCCCACTCTCGTGCTGCTTGATATCAATATGCCGGAGATGAACGGTTACGATGTCGTTGTGCAGATGAAGCAGAAGCCGGAGACGCAGAACATTCCGATCATCATGCTGACTGCGAAAAGTGAGCCCGAGGATCTGATGACCGGATACAAAGATTACGGTGTCGAGTACTACATCACGAAGCCGTTCACGACGCGGCAGCTCCTCGCGGGCATCAAGCTCGTTCTCGGCTAGCTGCGGTGAAGCCGGGTGCGTTCTTTGCCGTGGAGGGAATCGAGGGTTCGGGAAAGAGCACCCTCGCACGCGCACTTGCTGATTTTCTCACATCCGAAGGTCGAAACGTTCTCCTGACCAAGGAACCGGGTGGAACCGAGACCGGCAAGCATCTACGTCATATCTTGTTGAACGCTCCGGAGCCTATCGATCCGGCGGCGGAAACACTGCTGTTTCTCGCCGACCGCGCTCAGCATGTTCGTGAGCTGATCCGCCCTTCGGTGAAGCTCGGGATGATCGTCCTCACCGACCGCTATTTCTACTCGACCCTAGCCTATCAAGGGTTTGCACGCGGGCTTGCCCTCGAAGAGTTGCGGCAGATGAACTCCTTTGCAATCGACGGCTGTCTCCCCAATAAAGTTCTGCTGGTAGATCTCCCGGTCGAAACCGGTCTTGGAAGAGCAAAATCGCGAGTCGCTGCCGGCGGCGAGGGCTGGACAAGATTCGAGGCCGAGTCCCTCCGCTTTCACGAGAAGGTCCGGCAAGGATTTCTCACGCTGGCGGCGGAGGACCAGGCGCGCTTCGCGGTTCTTGACGGAACGCTTTCGCAGGAGAGCTTGTTTGAGCAGGCCAGGGAGATAGTGCAACATTGCCTCGGTGAAGTTAATCGGCCACAAAAAGGAGCGTGAGCTTCTCGCTCTCGCGGAACAGCGCGGACGCCTGCCCCATGCGTTGCTCTTTTCCGGTCCGCCTTCGGTTGGAAAGCGGATGGTCGCGTTGGAGCTCGCGGCGAGACTGCTCCTCAATAACTCAAAACCGGATCTGCGTGAGATCTCCCAACCGCTGCTCAGTCGCGGTGAGCACCCCGATCTGCATCTGCTTACGGTACAAGAAGAGAAGAAAGAGATTTCGATTGAGCAAGTGCGGCATCTTCTTTCGGAGCTTCAGCTTCAACCGTATTACTCGACGAACCGCATCGCGATTATCGATGACGCACATCTCCTGAGCGGCGCAGCAAGCAACGCCCTGCTGCTGACGCTCGAAGAACCGCCCCGCGGATGTTATCTCATTCTCGTTACCGATCTGCCGCACCGATTGCTGCCCACTATTCTCTCTCGCTCTCAAGAGATGAGTTTCGGACGGCTTCCGGATGCGGAGCTCCGGCAGATTCTGGCCATGCTCGATCCTCAGCATGAGCTGAAGCAGGGAACTGAGGTGCTCGACGGGTCACTGGCCACCCTTGAGCTCGCACCGTTTCGCCGGCCCGCGGTTCCAGAGATTTCGCCGTCGCCCGAGTTGACGACCCACCTCCGGAGCTATTTCGAAAGGCAGCAGGCGTTAAATGCTCTTGTCGAGCGGGCACTCGGAAGCAAGAACGCGGCTGACGCACTGAGCGCGGCGGCTGAGCTGACCGGAAAAGAGATCTCTCAGCCACAGATGATGCAGACGCTTCTTTCCGCGATGCGCCGCCGAATGACAGCCGCGCAGGGGCTGGAGATGAAGAGATGTGCCGAAGGATTGCTCTCGGCCATCGAAACGTCGCGGCTTATCACCGAGCGAAATTTGAGCGCTCCACTGCAGATGAGCGAGCTGCTCATTTCGCTTCAGGAGCACTGAGGCAGAAGCAAACTTCTTCTGTCGCATCCGTTCCCGCCGATCCCCTCCTTGCTCCGGACCTCCATTTTCCATACCTTCTGACCGATGACGAACGCGAAGCGATTCTACATTACGACGCCGATCTATTACGTGAACGGGCTGCCCCATATCGGGCACGCCTACACGACGACTCTCGCGGATACGCTTACCCGCTTCTACACATCCGCAGGCTATGAATCCTTCTTTCTGACGGGCACCGACGAGCATGGCGATAAGATTCAACAGGCGGCTGCGGCACAAGGCAAAGCCCCTCTTGAATTTGCCACGGAGATCTCCGGCATATTCAAGAAGAACTGGGACGACTTCGGACTGAAATACTCGAGGTTCATCCGCACCACCGAGGAAGGGCACAAGAAATTCGTCAGCGATATTCTCCAAAAAATCTACGATAAGGGGGACATCTACTTCGGGGAATACGGCGGGAACTATTGCTACGGCTGCGAGCGCTTCCTCACCGACAAGGAGCTGGTCGATGGAAAGTGTCCGGACCATCTCGTCGCTCCCACTTGGGTTTCGGAGTCGAACTATTTCTTCCGCATGTCGAAGTATCAGGATGCGCTGCAACGCCATCTGACT
Source organism: uncultured Bdellovibrionales bacterium (assembly GCA_964401925.1). Classification (GTDB taxonomy): domain Bacteria; phylum Bdellovibrionota_C; class UBA2361; order SZUA-149; family JADYYL01; genus CAYOAK01. The sequence continues at coordinate 3,566 of CAYOAK010000087.1, forward strand.
GAAGTGCAGCCGGATTTTATCCGCCCCGAGCGGTATAAGAACGAGATTCTCGCGATGTTACGCGAAAATGTGGGCGACCTCTGCATCTCACGCCCAAAGGCGAGGCTCACTTGGGGAATCGAGCTTCCGTTTGATCCGAACTACGTCACCTATGTTTGGTTCGATGCATTGTTGAACTATGTCAGCGGGCTCGATTATCCGGGTCCGACCTACGAAAAGTTCTGGCCCGTCTGCCAGCACATCGTCGGAAAAGACATCCTGAAGCCGCACGGGTTGTTTTGGCCGACAATGCTGATGGCTGCGGACCTTCCGTTGTATCAGCACCTCAATGTTCACGGTTACTGGGTGACACCGACGGGCAAGATGTCGAAGAGCTTGGGAAACGTAATTCATCCGCAAGAGGTCCGCGACCAATTCGGGATGGACGTTTTCCGGTACTTTTGCTTCCGCGAGATGGTCTTCGGACTCGATGGCGTCGCGAGCTGGGAAGGATTGAACACCCGTTACACTTCGGATCTGGCCAATAACCTCGGAAACCTTGTCAGCCGATCGCTCGCGATGGCTGAGAAATATTTCAACGGCATCGTTCCGGCCTCTGCCGCGCTCGATGAGCATGCCGATGAACTGAAACGGAATGCAGATACCTGCGCGGACGAGGTCTTCGACTTCGTCAAGGGAATGGAGCTGCATCGCGCTCTCGAACGAATCTGGTCGCTGATCAGTGCGGCGAACATCTTTGTCGATCGAACAAAGCCCTGGGCGCTTGCAAAAGCTGCGGCGAGCGATCCGTCGGCGAAAGCCGCGCTGGAAACGAGCATCTTCTGCCAGCTCGAAACGATCCGGATCGTTGCAGTACTGATTTCGGCATTCCTGCCCGATACTTCGGCGAAAATCCTTTCGGCGCTTGGTGAACGTGACCTCCGTGACGCACAGCTGCTGTCGAAAGCGAAATGGTCCGGCGCACTTTCAGGGAGAAAGGTGAAACAGATTGACGTGCTGTTTCCCCGAAAAGATCTTGAACCGAAAGATCTTGAACCGGGTGCAGAAAAGCAGCCGGACTCCTCCGCAAAGGAGCCGAAGAAATCCGCAGCGGCCAAGCCGGCGGCGGCCTCTGACACGCCGGGAATTATCGGATACGAAGATTTCGCGAAGGTGAAGCTCCGTGTCGGGCAGATTTTGGCCGCAGAGAAAATTGAGAAATCAGAGAAGCTCCTGAAGCTCTCGGTCGACCTCGGCGAGGCGAAAGAGCGGCAGATTCTCGCGGGGATCGCCAAGTTTTATACCCCCGACCAGTTAATCGGACGTAAAGTCGCGGTTGTCGCCAACTTGAAGCCGGCGAAGCTCATGGGGATGTTGAGCGAAGGCATGCTCCTCGCCTCCACGGATGGCGACGGTGCATCGACTCTCATATTGGTCGACCCGTCGAGTAAGATCGGCGGAGAGATCAGCTAAGCCGCTTGGAGCTGATGAAGTGGAGCTGATCGATACGCATTGCCACCTCACGGAATTACCGGAAGCAGAGCTGCGCGCTCAGCTTGAACGCGCCGCGGCCGCCGGGGTGACGCGCATGATCTGCATCGGGGCTGGATATGGCGTTGACGCCGCAAAACGGGCCGTAGCCCTTGCCGATCGCTTTCCGAACATCTGGGCGTCGGTCGGCATTCATCCGCACAATGCCGTCGACGTTGCCCGACTGCCTGAGCTGGCGCCGCTGGCGGAGCATCCGAAAGTTGTCGCTATCGGCGAGACCGGGCTCGATTTCTTCCGCGATTGGTCCCCGTTCGATCTCCAAGGAGAGCTCTTCAGACAATCGATCGCGCTTGCTCGCCGAGTGAAGAAGCCCTTGATCATTCATTGCAGGAACGCGGCCGAGGAGTGCTTTGAAACGCTGCAGCAGAACGCCGCTTCCGAGGTCGGGGGAGTCTTCCATTGCTACTCCGAGGATGCGTCTTTTGCCCGCAGATTGGAGGAGATCAATTTTCGAGTCTCCTTCCCCGGCTCGCTTACTTTCAAGAAGGCGGAGGCACTTCGCGAGATTGCGCGAGAGATCCCCCTTTCCAGAATCATGCTGGAAACCGATTCTCCGTACATGGCACCGGAGCCTCATCGGGGAAAGCCGAGCGAGCCGGCGCATGTGCGGATGATCGCCGAAGTACTGGCGGCTGCCCGCGGACTCTCCGTCGAGGCGATTGCCGAGGAAACATCCAAGACCGCTGAGGCACTCTTCCGACTGCCGGCTGCTGAGAACCGGATTATTTGAGCATGCAAAAAATTCGCTGGTTATTTGTCGGCTACCTGATCATTGCTGCGCTTACCTACTACGCCTATCGAAATCATTTTTTGAATCCGTTCGTCTTCGACGACACCCACGCGGTGGTTGAAAACGTTCACATTCGATCGCTGGCGAACATTCCGAAGTTTTTTCGAGATCCGCGGTTGTCTAGCACCTTGCCGAACAACCAAGGCTACCGGCCGATCGTCACATCGAGCCTTGCGTTGGATTATTGGTTCGGACAAGGACTTCATCCTTTCTACTTCCACCGTTCGATGTTCATCGTCTTCCTGCTGCAGAATCTGATTCTGTGTCACCTGCTGTTTCGATTGCTTCGGCAGTCGGTGCCGGAGAAACCAGGCCTCGCTTTTGGCGGAGCACTCCTCGCCACAGCCATCTATTCGCTTCATCCCGCAAATGCCGAGACACTCAATTATGTGATCTCGAGGTCTGATTCCTATTCCACTTTCTTTGTGGTGCTTGGATTGTGGTTAAGCGTGGTGCCCGCAAAGCTCTGGCTCAAGGCTCTGAGCATTCCAATGATTGCCCTGGGGGTTCTGACAAAGGAGCCGGCCAGCACTTTTCCGGCGTTGCTCTTTCTCGCGCTGCTGTTCTTTCGAACCGGCTTCGCAGGGGAGCGGATCTTTTCCCGGGAGAATCGAAGCGCAATCTGGAAGGCGGTTGTAGGTTCAGTCCCGGCCGCTGTGACGGTTCTATTGTCGGTCGTTCTCTACTTTTCGATGGTGATCAACGCGCTGCCTGGTTCCATATCCCGGCTGCAGTACTTCATCACTCAGCTTTGGGTGATCACGCATTACTTTCTGATGTTTCTCCTTCCGGTTCAGCTGAATGCCGATAGCGATCTGGCTGTCTTCGAGAATCTGTTTGACGAGCGGGCGATCGCTGGAGGGTTCGTAATCTGCATCCTCCTTGCTACGGCATTTCTGTGCGTCCGTTCAAAGCGGTTGCAGCCGATCAGTTTCGGGTTGCTCTGGTTTTTTATCACGTTGAGTCCGACGTCGAGCATTTTTCCCATCGAAGATGTCACGAACGACCACCGGATGTTTTTCCCCTTCATCGGACTCTCGATTGCGGCGGCATGGGCGATTATGCTCGTCGTCGAGAATGTTCGAAGAGCACCGAGGATCCTGCTCGCTCTCCTCGGAGTCCTCTATTTCGCGGGTCAGGTTAAAGCAGTCGAGCAACGCTGCCGGGTTTGGCGCTCAAACGAGAGCCTCTGGTACGACGTCACGTTAAAGAGTCCGAATAACGCGCGCGGCCTGATGAATTATGGACTCTCGCAGATGGCGAGAGGGAACTACGCGCGGGCAGAAGAATATTTTCTACGCTCGCAAAAGCTCTGGCCGAACTACTCAGTGCTTCAAGTGAACTTCGGAGTTCTTTACGGGGCAATGAATCGTAAGGCCGACGCTGAAAAAGCGTTCCGGCGCTCCCTCACTCTCTCTGGACGAACCCCGACCCCGTACTTTTACTTCGGCAGATGGCTGAGCGAGGAGCGGAGATTTGTCGAGGCCAAGCAGCAGCTCGAGAAGGCGGTTGAGGTGTCACCGGGCTACCTTGAGGCGATCCATCTTCTGGCAACCGTCGCGATTGAGCTCCAGGATCGAGCGGCGTTAAGCAGCGTCACGGAAAAGCTGACGGCAATCTATCCGGCCGATCCGGAGCTCATCCGTTACAGGAAGATTCTCTCCGGCGAGCATCCGCTCAAGAGCACCGAGTCACTGATCGAAGAATCGCTTGCAGCCTTTAACCGCGGTGAATTTGTCCTTTGTATCGAGATAGCCAACAAGGTTCTCGAACAATTCCCAAACAACCCAATAGCGCTGAACAATGTCGGGGCCGCACTGAATAAGCTCGGCAAACCGGAGTCGGCGATTCCAATATTGGAGCGCGCGCTTCGAATGTCTCCGAATTTCGAATTGGCAAAGAACAATCTGCTCGAAGCAAAGAAGCTTGTCGCCGCAGCGCCGCCTGCGAACCCCGAGGGGCAATAAAAAAAGGGCCCCGGTGAAGGGGCCCTTTCGCCTAAAGGAGATTCTCTCCTAGAGGACGTTTACTTCGGACAGCAGATTGCCTGCACTGTCGTCGTGTGAACAGTCGTTGCGACCGAGAAGGTCGTTACGCCGATCTGCTCAGCATATTGCCCGCTCACAGTCGTGAACGTCACGCTCGGCACTGCATCGGTGACGCTCGACGTGATGGCATAGGTCATCAGATACGAGCTGCCGTTGTTCGTTGCGTCGTCCGAGATGTCGCAGTCAACAGCCGCAGTCGCGGGGTCAGCAGCGACCGCCGTGGTGTCGCTCACCTCGGTGCAAGCCGTGATATCAACGATACCTGTCGGGCCTGTTGCTCCTGCTGCACCTGTTGGTCCAGCAGCTCCGGTTGGGCCTGCCGCACCAGTTGCTCCAGCCGCACCCGTTGCTCCATCGGCACCGGTTGCTCCAGCTGCACCTGTCGGCCCAGCTGCGCCGGTCGGTCCAGCGGCACCAGTCGCTCCGTCAGCTCCGGTTGCTCCATCAGCGCCGGTTGCTCCGGCTGCTCCGGTCGCACCTGCTGCACCCGTCGGTCCAGCGGCACCGGTGGCTCCGTCGGCACCCGTTGCTCCAGCTGCGCCCGTTGCTCCATCAGCACCGGTTGCTCCGTCAGCACCCGTTGCTCCAGCTGGGCCAGTTGCCCCGTCAGCGCCTGTGGCTCCAGCTGCGCCCGTCGCTCCAGCAGCGCCGGTTGCGCCGGCTGCACCGTCAGCCCCAGCTGCACCTGTCGGTCCGGCTGCACCTGTCGCACCAGCTGCGCCATCAGCTCCGGCTGCGCCGGTCGGCCCCGTTGCGCCCGCTGCACCAGACGCACCCGTCGGACCTGTTGCACCAGTTGCTCCATCGGGAAGGTTCGCGAAATCGTAGATCGCCCGTTCAATGTTTTGCCGGTTTGCTACTGTTCGACATCTCGAACGAACAGTAACAACTCCGTCGCGCACACGCTGACAGAGGAACGGTGAAGCGTGTGACTCTGAAATGTCGCTCAGGGAAACACCCGCGAACGCCAGCGATGAACTCGCTAACAGCCTGAGCTGCTTCGCGGTCGGACAAGGTATGTTGAAGATATTCTTTTTGCTCACCTAGATTCTCTCCCGGTATTCGGTGCGGAACATTAAAAGTAGAGACCGGAATCGGTCCCGAAACGACAAAACTTTACGACAGAACAGCTGAGTCTGACGCAAATAGCTTCTACTAGATGAAGGCTCAACGGATTTTTGTTCGGGAAAACAGTTCAAGCAACAAAAACCGCTGAAGCTTTGGGGAATACGGCTTCCATTTAGCCGCTGAGCACGTCCATCTCGACCGCAAGCAATCCATCCCGCAGCGAAAAATCCGTCGCATGAATTCTTTTCGCACGGAAAATATCGGCTATCTCCTCGAGCAGCACAGCGCCGCCGAGCACAATATCGACTCGCTTGGCTTCCATGCCCGGGATCTCGAGAAGCTCCCGCACTGTCATTGAGGACATCCGGGCGATCAGATCGGACAGCGTCTCACGCTCAATCACGCCGTTCTTATCGCCGAAATTTTTCGTGATTCGAGTGAGGGCGCGGATCGTGCCGCTCGCTCCGAGAACTTTTTCGACGGCGGGCCAACCTTCGCGGATGATTGTGTTGCTGAGATTTGTCCGGATGAAATGCCGGAGCTCATTCAGCGGATGCGGCATCCCCTCCCGTGCCGGCTTGGGCGGATGTGATTTCAAATAGACTTGCTGCAGCCGCAATGTGCCGAGATTAAAGCTGCGTGAATGAAACACACTCTCGCCTAGGGCGATGATGATTTCTGTGCTGCCCCCGCCGATATCAACGATCGCGATCGGACCCTCATCGATCTTCTCATTTTCAATGACACCCCGGGCAATAAGCGCCGCTTCTTCATCTCCGGTGATCACCCGCAGGTCGATTCCGGTCTCGGATCGAACACGGTTGACGAATTCTTTTTGATTCTTCGCATCTCGAAGAGCGCTGGTCCCGACTGCCACAAAGCGATCGACATCGAGCTCGTCGCCGAGCTCCTTAAACCTGCGGAAAGCACCGATGCAGCGCTTTGCCGACTCTTCCGTGATGTGATGGGTGGTGAAGACCGACTCGCCGAGACGTATTAGCTCACGCTCCCGGAGCAGCCGCTTCGGAGCCTTGTCACGGTCGACCTCATGCACGTCAAAGCGGATCGAGTTGGTGCCGAGATCAATAATTCCAATGCGCATCGCTGCCGGATTCTGTGCGGTTTGATCTCGCAGGAAAAGCCGGTTATATCCAGTGCCAAAGTTTCGGAAATTCTATGAGAGAAAAAATCAAACTCGTATCCTCTGCCGGCACCGGTCATTTCTATACGACGACCAAGAACAAGACGAAGAAGGGCGAAAAGCTCGAGATCAGTAAGTACGATCCTGTCGCTCGCAAGCATGTGAATTATAAGGAATCGAAGCTGAGCTAACCGGCCGCAAACGAGGTGGCCGTCAGGATGACGGTCAATACGAAGGCCCGCCTGGGCCTTTTTCCATTTCTGGTGCTCGGTCGTATAAGAGTGAAAGATGGATTCGGAAAGCCGGCGCTCCTTTGATCTGATCACAAAGTTCGCTCATGACGTGAAGCATCATGTGATGATCGCGGAAGAGCTCGCAAAGGCACTGCGTAATGCAGAACGGAGTGAGCAGCCGAGAGTGCTGGGCCGCCTGGAGCGGACACTGCGGCGGCTGTTCGTCGAGACGAGCTCCATTCTTCTCACGGGAAAATTTGAGGCCGGTTTGCTGACAATTTCCCCGCTTGAGCTGCAGCTAAACGACGTCATTCGTGAGTGCCTTGAGGAGATGCGGATCCTCTTCGAGAGCTCCGGTCAGAGCGTGGAACTGAAGACGAGTGAGAATTTGCCGACCATTCACGCCGATCCGGCGTTGCTGCCCAACGTGGTGAACAATTTGCTCGACAACGCGATGAAGTACGGGGGAACGGCGAAGCCCGTGGTCATCGAAACTTTGCTCGACGGGAGCGCAGGGGAGGTCTGCCTTCGGGTCAGATCGTTCGGGACGCCGCTCGATCCAGCCGAAGGGGAGAGGCTTTTCCAACGGTTTGAGCGAGGCTCGAACGCCGCCGGAAGGCCCGGAACCGGTCTCGGCCTCTATCTGGTCCGGCAGATTGTGGCGGCCCATGGGGGGTCGGTTGTCCTATTGGCTTGTGGTGGAGAGGAGACAAGCGTCGAAGTCCGGCTTCCCGTAGGGAAATAAATCCCCTGTTTTCAAGCAGTTACGGTTTTTTTACGGGCCTCCGACTTTCAATCTTCTGGTCTGCGCCGGATGCGCCGAAATGACCATAACTACTGAAGACCCCTATGAGTAACGACTCGAAGACACATGTCCGCGCCGAAGACCTCACGATCGAGACGATCGGCGAGAATCAATACGTCACCATTCAAGGGGTGCGGATCCGGCTCGCACGTCCCTACGAGCTCAATTTCAAATACATCGGAAACCGGAAGCTGGTGAATCAGCTGAAGGCTGCTTGGTACATGGTCGCTGACAACGACTTCCCGATGAATCCGCGGCTGATCGGGAAGCCGGGGGTCGGGAAAACAGTTCTCGCCTATGCGGCGGCGAAGATGCTCGGACTGCCGGTGTACTTCTTTCAGGCGACCTCAGACACGGCGCCGAATGACGTATTGATCAATCCGGTTGTCGTCGAAACGGGGAAGGATCAATCACGTATCGAGTATGTCGCAAGCACTCTGATCACGGCCATGATTGTCGGCGGAGTGATCGTCTTCGACGAAGGAAACCGGATGCAGGAGAAGGCGTGGGCCTCGCTCGCTCCGCTGCTCGATTCGCGGCGCTATGTCGAGTCCGTGACTGCCGGCCTTGTCATTCGCGCTCATAAGAATTTCCGCTACGTGGCTACGATGAACGAAGATGCGAGCTGCTTCGAGCTGCCGGAATATATTAAGTCCCGGCTCCAGCCGCAGATTCTCTGTGAAGCTCCGGACAAATCTGAAGAGCGCAGAATTTTGGAAGCGAACCTTCCGCATGCAAACCCGGTCGTGCTCGACTATGTCGTCGACTTCCTGGAAGCGGCGCATCGTGAGGACGAAGATCTGTCCGTGCGTGACGGGGTCCACATCGCCCACTACGCGGGCAAGCTCATCGATTTTGAAGCGGACTCCGGACGGAGCATGGACCCCGGCGAGGCGGTCGTGCTCTCGGTTGAGCAGATTCTGGGCGTGAAGCCGGCCCGTCACATCAAGCAGATTATCTGGCGCGAGCGGGCAGCCTAATCCGCTCGATTTCGAGCTCCACCCAAAGCGAACTTGTTTCGAATACCCTAGAGGATGGGTATAAGCTCCTGCATGGGGAGCGAAAGATTAAAGGCGAACACGCCCAAGCGCTGGGTGGATCCGAGTCCGGAGATCACCTTTCT
>CAYOAK010000087.1:12313-13274 GCA_964401925.1 uncultured Bdellovibrionales bacterium
CGGCCTTCTTGCCTGGTATCTCATCCGGCCGACTGACGCCCGGCACTTCATTCATAAGGTCGGGGAGTTTGCGAAATAATGCCTGACGTTCTCTATTTCATTTGGGCACTGTTGCCGCTCGTTCTGCTCTGGTCGGTCTTACGTGCGGCCGGAAAGAAAGTCGTGAAGACCGGTGGACGTGAGAGTCCGGCGTTTTACAGTAAGCAGCTCGCATTTTCCGTCGTAATGCTCGCCGTCGCGATCTTGATCGACAAACAGTTCTTCGAAGAGCTGGCGCCGACATTATCCGATATCGGCATCGAGCCGCGAATTGTCCGGTGGCTTATCTATCCCGCGATCATGACCATCGCAGCGGTCATTCAGCAGAAGATCACTGATAAGCGGAACGCAGAGGGTGAGGCTGAGAAAAAAGCGCGCCGGATGAAATACGCTCCGAAGCAGTGATGAGAGCAAACCGACGCTCTAGCTGCGTACCAGCTCCACGCCGGGCACCGGTGCATACTCGGCGAGAATGTCGCGGCGTGCGGTCGATTCGCCCGGCAGAATAGCCTGACGCTCCCGGTGAATTTTTTGTTGCAGCTTAATTAAGGCATCGAGAACCGCCTCTGGCCTCGGCGGGCAACCCGGAATGTACATGTCGACGGGCACGATCTTATCGACACCCGCAACCGTTGCGTAGTTGTCATAGAATCCACCCGAGGAAGCGCACGCGCCAAATGCAAGCACCCATTTGGGCTCACACATCTGCTCGTAGACCCGGCGAAGGACCGGCGCAACTTTGTGATTGATCGTTCCCACCACCCAGAGCACGTCCGACTGGCGGGGAGTGAAACGGGGGAGCGCCGCACCGAAGCGGTCTGTATCGTAGTGAGCGCAGCTCACCGACATGAACTCCATGCCGCAGCAGGCGGTGACAAACGGATACGGAAAGAGCGAATACTTCCGGCACCAGCCGACCGCC
>CAYOAK010000088.1:0-13009 GCA_964401925.1 uncultured Bdellovibrionales bacterium
TATCAGCAGGCCGACGGATCGGTGAAAGTGCCGGAGGTTCTCCGCCCCTATATGGGAGGGCAGGAGCGGATCAGTGTCCGGTGATTGATCTCATCGACCTCACTCTTCACTGGCCGATTCGCCTCCGTTTCAATCCGCTCTATTGGCTTTTTATAGAAGCTGGAGGCGGGGACTTCAGCTCACTGCCGCCGAGCTACCTGCTTTTTTGCAAGGTTTGGTTCGCCGTAAGCTGTATTCTTCTGTCCCTGACAGCAGGCTCAAGGCAAAACGCCATTGTTGTTGCCGTTGCTGCGATTCTCAGCACAATCACTGTCGAAGCGGAAGCGGTTTGGAGCATGATGCACTGCTTTCCAACGGCCCTGCTTTTGATTCTGCTCGGTGTGCGTCTTGAAAAAGCAGCTCCCTCCCGAGGTGTACCAACGCTTGTTCCGCTCGTAGGAGTGCTCTTGTGGGCATCGACCGCGGGTCCGTTCGCTGTTGTGGGCTGCGTCGCATTCCTCCCTTGGTTGTCTCGGCTGAAGCCGGAGAGCTTTGCGGTGTGCTTTTTTTCAAGCCTCGCCGCAAGCATTCTTTTCGTCGCTCCATATCCGCTGCCTGAGCTTCCGGATAATGGCCGTCTCGCACCGGTGTCGCCTGCTACATTCTGGGGCTCACCGATTTTGGGACCCGAGCTGAGATCAATGCCCCTGCGCTTCGATGCATTCTCCGCCGCGCAGCTTCGCGCTCGCATGCTGGCCGAAACTATCGGGGGCGCGGCGATCGTGTTGTTGATTCTCCTGAGTTTGCGATCAGGGCGGGTGCGAAGCCGATACCGGCTCGCGACTGCCGTCTTCTTCGTCCTGCTGCCGATCTGGATGATCACAGAAACAGCTTCCGGTTTTTCGCTCACTCTCCTGCTGACGAAAGTCGCCTTCGGTCTTGCACTCGCTCCGATGCCCCATTGGATCCTCTTTGGACTCATTCTTGGCTCGATCTCCGTTCTATCGAGCCGAGAAGACAGCTTTGCGTCAATAACCTCGCTGTCGAGCGGGTTACTTCTTTCGCTCCTCGTTCCGCAGTCGCCATCGGTGGCGCGAGGCGAGCTGAAGGGTGAGCCGACTGCCCGAATTTTTTCTGATGCAGTCAGAACATTTTTTGCAAGTGCCGGCGCCGAAGTTTCTGCGCACAGGCAACTCACTTTCACCTCACTCGCCGGTGCGCACGCAACGTCCAATTTTGCCCCCGAACTGGCGGCAAACGCGGTCGACGGAAATCACTACACCCGCTGGACTACCGGCACGGCTCAGAAAGGCGGGGAGGAGCTGGAGGTTCGGCTCCTCTCGCCCAAAGAGTGTCCGGTCGTTCGATTGCGGCTCGATGAGTGGGGAGGGGATTTCCCGCGCGGAATTGCGATCGATGTCAAAACGGCGGCCGCGCCCGAGGCATATCGGCAGGCTGTCTCCTTCCCGAGCTGGCAGGGATCGCTGCGCGTTTCGGATTCGGGCATATTTTATTTCGGCTCTCAGAGTGTCGTCGACGTGCCGCTCGGGGTGCACGAGAAGCTGACGGCGCTGCGATTTCGGCAGACCGGAACGGATCGATTTTTTTATTGGTCCATCTCCGAGGTAGAATGCTCCTCGGGACCGGTCATTTCTTCGAAGTAAGATTTCCGATCAGGGTATTTCCGATCAGGGGCTCAAGAAAGCGATCTGCGTGAAGCGCTCTCTCGGCTTTTTTCAGCAGCACGGGATCGACGGTTCCGTCGCAACCGGCACAGGTGAAAGACTGCCAGTTGAGCGCCGCAGTTAAGCTCAGGCAGGTCTCATAATTCTCGCAGTCAAAATGCCTCACCGGATTCGGGATCGAGACAGACTCCATCTCGTCTTCAAGCTCAGGATCTTCAGCGGACTTCAGCACGCGCAGGGGTGTGCGCAGCAGCTTTTCCCGGTGTTCCCGCTTTTTCGGGGAGGCGGCACCGCCGTGTAGACCCCTACCGCCACTCAGTAAGGTGTGCCGATGCGCTCTATACTCAAAAGGTCCCATATGGCCGCTTCGCAAACCGGGTCCGGATCAGTATATTCCCCGCCGCGCTCCCGAATGGAGCCGCTAGCAGTCTCTTCTTATCCCATTTTCAATGAACGCCCCACAACTTACGCGAATTTCAGCCACCGGGGGGCCTAATACGACAATTCTTGCGGGGCCGGTTGCGCAACTTCAAGAGCTTACAGCGCTCTTGGGTGATGCGGCAGAGCTGGATCTTTGGCAGTTCACGGGCGCGGATCCGCAACCGGAGGAAGTCCGAAGATTTGCCGAGCTTCTCGAGGAGCAGGTCAGCGCTCAGACATTGAAGCGGCTCTCGCTCGTCGGTGTATCTTGGGGCGGGCCGATCTGCATCCAATATGCATCCACCTTTCCCCGGAACATGCGCCGGCTTGTTCTGATCGACGCAAAAGCGCGGCTGAAACAGAGCGCGGTGGAACGATGTATCGAGTGGCTAGAAAATTTTCTTCCGCTTGGTCTACCGCTCCGGCCTCTCTCGAAGGCGTTCGATCCGCGTCCGCTCCTCCACCGTGTGCGATGTCCGACGCTCGTCCTGAAGACTCATCCGGAGGATCCGGATGCGGAATTTCTCGCTGACAGAATCCCAAACGCGTGGAAGAAGGCGATTTCAATTCAGGAGTTCGCTCCGATCTTTCACGACTTTCTCGAGGTGCAGACGAAGCAGCCTCAGAAGCGTGCGAACGGTTGAGCTTACGGGGGCGAGCTTAGCTCATGGGCCAACGCCGGGACGAGTGCCGGATACTCGAAGTGAAATCCGGCATCGAGAAGTTTTTTCGGGATCGCGTGAAGGTCGCCAAGCATCGTCTCCTCGGCGAACGTTCCAAGTAAAGTTCGTAAAACAGATTCCGGAACGGGAAGAATCGCTTTCCGCTGGAGCGACTCGGCAAACGCGGCAGTAAACGCCGAGTTCGTGACGGCTTCCGGACTGACAGCATTGATTGGGCCGTGGAGCGACGAGTGATCGATTGCAAACAGGATCGCGCGCACGGCATCGGTTAAACTGATCCAGCTCATCCGCTGATTTCCGGAGCCGAGCCGCCCCCCGAGCCCGAGCAGAAAAGCAGGGCGCATTGCTCGAAGAATGCCGCCGTCACGTCCCAAAACGACGCCGAATCGAAGGGAGACAACTCTTCCCGGCGCTTGAGACGCTTCACGTTCCCATGCCTCGGCGAGCTCCGCGAAAAATCCTTCTCCCCGCGAATGGTTGTCGGTGCAGATCTCGCCTCGCGTCGCACCGAAGTAGCCAATTCCGGAAGCATTTAACAAAATCTTTGGACCCGTTCTTTTGAGCGCCTGCACAATGGTCCGCGTCGGTTTGATCCGGCTCTCGTACAGCTCCTGACGAAAAGCTGCTGTCCATCGAAGTGCCACGATCGGCCGGCCGCAAAGATTGACAATCACATCAAATGGTTTGATCGCGTCAGCGTCGAGCTGGAACTGCCCAGGGTCCCAGGAGATCTCTGATTCCGATCGAGCTTTCCGCCGTACGAGCACCGTTACGCTATCGCCTCGCGCCTTCAACGCTCGAATCAACGCTGTGCCGAGAAAGCCGGAGCCGCCGGCAACGAGTACATTCATGAGCCAGATCCCATTACGGGCAGCCTCTGCATGTGCTGCCTGCGTTCTGATGTTTCACTTCGTGAACTTTCGGCCTTCACCATAGCGCTTCTTGATAGAGGAGGATCCGCTGCGGCGAACTCGACCCATTCGGTAGAGTCGTCTCTTCGAAATAGTAGATCTCGATCGATCGAAGGGGGTTTTTCCGGTGCTCAGTGCCCCACTTGAAAAGGAGCGCCCGTGCGAAAAGCGGGCGATGTGCTTCGCCATCCTTGCTTGCGAGAGTCATGAGGTACTTCCGCCATCGCTCCGTCCGGTATTGTGCGGAAATCTTCAGAGGACGTTCCTCAGAGACGGGATCTTCGGGATTCGATCCGGGGGTGAGATTCACCGTAGCGCCGGCGGCGGTTTTCCCGACAATCAGATACCAGCCGTCCCAGGTCATAGGATGGGGGGCGAACATTCCCCATTGTTGATCGAGTCCCACAAGCTCGAGCACGAAATTGTATGCCCGAGGGTAGTAGACCGCCCAACGTTTGAAATCGAGTGTGCGAATGTTCCAACAGAGGACATTCAGGAAAAAGAAGATCAGAGCGGCTGCCTGGAGCCGGTAAAAAAGCCGGGTATCTGGAGGCGGCGCCGCGAATGTTATCTCGGCGGGAGCAAGTTGGGTCTCACTCTGTGCAAGTGCTCGATTCCAGAAGGACGTGGGTATGAAGAGGCACCACGCTGCAATGCAGATATAGGGAAACGGCCCGAGCTCCATCGTGAGCGCGAGGCCGATATGAAATGCGAAAAACAAGATGACTGCTGCAAGGCGGCAACGCTCATTCCAGATGGGGCAAAGCGCCAGGAGCGGGCCGAAGGTTTCGAGCTGCAGCACGCAGTAAGACATGACAGCGAGTAACGCTGGATAGGCGAGGAGCTGCTGGCCGAACGGCTTTGTGAGCTGATCCACGCTCAAAGCGTAATAGACGGCTGTGTTATCGACGCGCCAAGCGTCGCCCGTCTTCAACAAGGAGGAAAATATATAGACGATCACCACCTGCAGCAGGAGGCAGGCGGAAGCCACTGAAAGCGCCGACGTGGGTAGTGATCTCTTTGCCTTTTGCCGCAAAGAATCGATCGACCAAACAGCACCGAGCGGCAGAAACATCGCCCAGAAAGCGAGCGCCCGCATGAGACTGTCACCGCCCTGCAGCACTGCGTCATTGCGACGGTGAAGACTCAAGAGCAGCACCCAAGAGAGCACTGCCATCAGCGGAGTTCGAAATCCGAAGAGCAGTCCCAGGTGGCAGATCGCTGCAACGCCGAACAAGAACGCCTGATACTCCCAGGATCCGCTCATGAAGTGCAACGAATAGGTCGAAGCGCGCTGAAGCCGCATCGCATCGGCCCGGCTCAACAGACCGACATCGGAATAGAAGAAGCTCAAATCGATCGCCCGCCAATACAGATCACCGAGCAAGACGAGGGCCAACAATATCCGGAACAGTGCAAGCGAATGGAGATCGATTGCGAAAATTCGCTCGAGCCATCCGGCTCGACACCAGGCGGACTGCCTCTCAGGAAGCTCGGCACGTTCCATCACTGTTTCCCCAAGTGGTCCGCGCTCTCCTAGGCAGAGGTGATTTTCACAAGCTCGACTATGTTCCCTGTCGGATCGGAAATATACGTTCCGTTCGATCCGTCTCGCATCTCCCGCAGTTCCCCGAACGTCTCTGCCGAGCCGTGCTCGAAAGCAACGTGAGGACGTTCTAAGCTTGGCAAGCTTAGCTCGAGCCGCATATTTTCGAACTGAAGCACCGCGAAGGTCTGCCCGCTCTCGATGACTTCGCACCGGAAGCTTGTTTGATACCACTTCACCGCTGCTTCCACGTTCGCAACTGAGATAGTTACATGATGGATTCGATCGAGGCTCATCGCGCTCCTTGTGCGAGCCCCGTCAGCAGGCTCTTGTAGTAGGGGCAGAGATCCCGCACC
The DNA here is from genome assembly GCA_964401925.1 of uncultured Bdellovibrionales bacterium. Lineage (GTDB taxonomy): Bacteria > Bdellovibrionota_C > UBA2361 > SZUA-149 > JADYYL01 > CAYOAK01. The sequence goes on from CAYOAK010000088.1 coordinate 5,581, forward strand.
GGGCAAACCTCGCACTGAGGCTTCCGTGCGAGGCAGGTCTGCCGTCCGTGAAAAATCAGCACATGGCTGAACATGCACCAATCTTTCGGAGAAAGCACCGCGCAGAGATCCGCTTCAACCTTCACCGGATCTTCATGTTTTGTCAGCCCAAGCCGTTTCGATACCCGCTTCACATGGGTATCGACGGGCAATCCAGGAATGTGAAACGCATTTCCAAGAATCACATTGGCAGTCTTTCTTCCGACGCCCGGCAATGTCACCAGCTTATCGAGCTCGCGCGGGACTTCCCCGCCAAACTCCAGGGCGATCTTCTCGACGGCTCCTTTGATGCTCTTTGCCTTCGCACGGAAAAAGCCCGCGGAGCGGATGATCTCTTCAAGCTTTTCTTGCGGAAGCTTCCGAAAGTCGTCCAGCTTTTTGCAGCGCTTGAAGAGAGTCTTCGTCACTTCATTGACCCGCTTATCGGTGCACTGAGCCGACAAGATCGTGGCGATAAGAAGCTCGAGCGGATTCGTGTAATTCAGCTCGCAGTGAGCATCGGGATAGCGCCGCTTGAGGACCTTATAGACCTCAAGCGTCCGCTCCTTGAGAGTGGGCATTTGCCTAAGCTGCTGCGAACTGAGGCTCTTGAACCTCCGGCGAGCGTTCGAGATCGAGCAGCCATTGCTTCACCTCAAGCCCTCCGCGGAAGCCGGTAAGCTCTCCGTCGGCAGAGACGATCCGGTGACACGGAACGAACAGATGGAGCGGATTCACCCGGCACGCGAGACCCACTGCGCGCACAGCGCCGGCGTTCCCCAAACCTTCGGCGACCGCGCCGTAGGCCATTAGATCGCCGGGACGAATCAACTGCAGCTCCCGCCAAACGCTCAGCTGAAAATCCGTGCCTTTGAGTGCGAGCGGAACGCTCAGCAGCGCGGAAAACTCTCCGGTGAAGAACAGATCGAGTGCACGCTTGGCTTTGTTCAATACATTGATCGCGCCTGCCTGCTCATCGTCCGGATGCTCTTCGCGCATTTTGATTCCGCGCTTTGTGAGCTCCTCCCTCAGCTCCTTTCCGCAACCGCCCGTTGCGCAGAGAACAAGTCCTTCCTCGGACGCTGCCAGGGTGATCTCTCCGATAGGTGAGTCGACAGTTCGAACAATGGCATTCATAAACTCTATCCTTGTCTCAGTGTCCTTCGTTACGATTGGCTTCCCGCGAAAGCGAGGTGGATCAACGCCCGTTGCTCCAGCTCATGTGCTTTATGAGATCCTGTTGCCGGACTTGCGCTCGCCGACCGGCGCACGGTCGAGACGGTGCCGCGATCGGCAAGCTGGTCCAGATACGGGCGGACAAAGAACAACGCACCCATGTTCGCCGGTTCGTCCTGCACCCAAACAACGTTTTTCAGATTTCCGTAGCGGCTCAGCTCTCGCGCGAGCTCAGTCTCGGGGAATGGATAGAGCTGCTCGACCGTGATGATCGCCGTATCGTTCGCACCGCGCTTTTGCCGTTCGGCCTTCAGCTCATGCACGATCTTTCCGGAGCAGATCAAAACACGCTCCGCCTTGTTGAACTCCTCGGTGTCTCCGATCACGTTCTCGAACCGGCCCGATGTCAGCATTGAAAGATCGCTTGTCGCGGCGGGAAGGCGCAACATGCTTTTCGGTGTCATGACGATCAGCGGCTTCCGCCATTTCCGCTTTACCTGCCTTCTCAACAGGTGAAAGTACTGAGCCGCGGTCGAAGGCTGGACGACCTGCATATTGTCCTCTGCGCAGAGCTGCAAGAAGCGCTCAAGCCGGGCACTCGAATGCTCCGGACCCATCCCTTCGAAGCCGTGCGGAAGCAGGAGCACCAAGCCTGAGAGGAGCTTCCACTTATCTTCGCCCGCGGAGATGAACTGATCGATGATCACCTGCGCGCCGTTTGCAAAATCTCCGAACTGCGCCTCCCAACATGTCAGCGCTTCGGGATAATCACGGCTGTAGCCGTATTCATACCCCATGACAGCGGCTTCGGAGAGAATCGAGTCGTAGGTCTGGAACCGGCCCTGAGACGCGCTCAAATTCGCGAGCGGATAGAATTCCTCGCCGGTCTTGTAGTCGTGATAGACGGCGTGCCGCTGATTGAACGTTGCACGCCTCGCGTCTTGGCCGGTAATGCGGACCGGGTGACCTTCCAGCAGGAGCGATCCCATCGCGAGTTGCTCGGCCATGCCCCAGTCGATGCCGCGTTTTCCGGTGCCCATCTCATAGCGTTGCTCGAGAAGCTTCTGGAGCTTCGGATGAACTGTGAATGTCTGCGGCGGATGCGTCAGCTTCTCCGCAATCATATTTAGCGTTGCTGTCTCAACACCCGTATCGACTTCAAGCGCGGGACTGTATTCGCCCCCGACGAAGCCATCCCAGTAGTCCGGAAGCTTGAAGAACTGCGGCTGCGTTTTCATCTGCTGCGCAGCGTCCCGCTCACCAGTTAAGGTGTCGGTGATCTGCTGCTCAAGCGATTTCAGATCTGCCTCAGTAACTCCCTGCGCCTTCGCGTAATTCACATACGCGGGAGCGAGCTTCTCGATCTTCGAGTAGAGGACCGGCGAGGTGAAGGTCGGATCATCGCCTTCGTTGTGTCCGAACCGGCGGTAGCCGATCAGGTCGACAAAGACGTCCGTCTGGAACTGTTGGCGGTAAGAAGCCGCAAGCTCTCCGACCTGCCATACGCTCTCCACTGCTTCCGCGTTCACGTGAATGATCGGTGCCGGCAGCCGCTTCGCAATGTCCGTCGAGAAGAGCGAGGAATTGCAGGCATCGAACGGCGCTGTAAATCCGATGAGATTGTTCGCGTTGATGTGAATCGTTCCGCCGATCGAGAAGCCCTTCACCCCCGAAAGATTCAAGCACTCCGCTGTCGTGCCTTGTCCGGCAAACGCCGCATCTCCGTGAATGAGGATCGATACGATCTTCTTTTGCGAGCCCTCTCCAACCCGCTCTTGGCGGGCTCTCGTCCGGCCCATAACCACCGGATTGATTGCTTCGAGGTGACTCGGGTTCGACGCAAGATGCACACGCACACTCTTACCGCTCTTCGACTTGTAGGTGCCTGTAGCGCCACGGTGATACTTCACGTCTCCTGCGCCAAAGGCACTGTGCGGATCTACGTCTTCGAAGCAGGCGAAAATATTTTTCGGCTCTGAACCGAAGATCGTCCACATCGTCGTGAGCCGCCCACGGTGGGCCATTCCGAGAAGCACGCACTCGGCACCTTCATCCGCCAGCCGGCCGATAATCGCGTCAAGCAACGGAACGAGAGCCGCAAGTCCTTCGAGCGAGAAACGTTTCGCGCCAACGTAGCGAGTGTGGAGAAATTTTTCGAAAAGCTCGGCCTCAGCGAGCCGCTTGAGGAGAAACTTCGAATCGGGAGCGGGAACATCTCCTTCGAGGCGCTCGGAGAACCAGCCGAGCACACCAGCATCTGCGATGTGCGCCGTCTCGAGGCCGATCGGCCCGCAATAGATCCGCTTCAGCTCCGCCGAAGTGGTATCGGAGAGTGAGTCGAGGAGCGGGTGCCGGACCTTCGGCAGCCGGTTCAGCGGATCAATCTGCGCCTGTAGATATCCGTAGCGCCGGATGATTTCAGCGGCCGCCGCTTCGGCGGGAGCGTTGGCCTCTCCGGCCGGTGTCTTTGCCAGACTCTCCTGTTTCACGAATCCTCTGAGGAGCTTCAAAAATGGTAATGTCATCGCCCGTAATGTTTAAGGTACCCGAGGATACCCGAGCGCTTTTAGAGGTAGGGAGGATACCATGAAAGTGGGAAAAAGCCGAGTACCCGCAAGGTCGGCGCATCTTCCGGTGGGGCCGCGATTATGCTACCGCGGCTTGCTCCGTCATGGCTGGTGAGCATTCCCAACAAGATAGTTCTTTAGGCAAAGAAGTGGCCTCGCGCCGCACCTTTGCGATCATCTCCCATCCTGACGCCGGGAAGACCACACTGACCGAACGTTTGCTCCTCTATTCGGGAATGATTCGTACTGCCGGTATGGTCCGCGCGCGAAAGGGTCAGAAAGCTGCAAGCTCAGACTGGATGTCGATGGAGCAGGAGCGGGGGATCTCGATCACCGCTTCGGCGATGCAGTTCAATTATAAAAATACGGTCATCAACGTTCTTGACACGCCCGGCCACCAAGATTTCTCCGAGGACACTTATCGAACGCTGACGGCGGCGGACAGTGCGATCATGGTGATCGATGCCGCGAAAGGTGTCGAGACTCAGACGAGAAAATTATTTGCGGTCTGCCGGATGCGCGGCATTCCCGTGCTGACTTTCATCAACAAGCTCGACCTTCCCCCAAAGGACCTCTTCGAGCTTATGGAAGAGGTCGAAGGCGTGCTCGGAATTCACGCCTCACCGCGCAACTGGCCGATCGGTGAAGGACAGCAATTTAGCGGAGTCGCAAACGTCGATACGAAAGAGCTGCTTCTGTTCTCGAAGGTTGCAAGGGCCGGCGCGAAAAAGGCCGAGCTTCGTGAAGCGACGATTGAAGAGGCGCGCAGCGAAAAGCTCGCCGATGCGGATCTTCTGGAGAAGCTTGAATACGATCTCGAGCTGCTTCAGGCAGCTGGAAACCCGTTTACTCGAGATGCGTTCCTGAAAATGGAAGTGACACCGGTCTTTTTCGGCTCCGCGATGACGAATTTCGGTGTTGAGCCGTTCTTCGATGCGTTTGTCGATCTTGCACCGGCGCCTGGCGCACGTCCTGCCAAAACGGATAGCGGTGAGGAGACTGCGATAGACCCCGTCGAAGAGCCGTTTAGCGCTTACGTCTTTAAAATTCAGGCGAACATGAACCCGAAGCACCGGGATAGCATGGCGTTCTTGCGGATCTGTTCCGGCAGGTTCGAGCGGGACATGACCTGCCATCACCAACGGCTCGATAAAGAAGTCCGGCTTTCACGCTCCCACAGCCTATTCGCCGGAGAACGGGCCACGCTGGATTTTGCCTATCCGGGTGACATTGTCGGCGTGATCAATCCAGCAATTTACCGCTTGGGAGATACGCTCTCGATTCGAGGCGGGTTCAACTTCCGCCCCATGCCGCAGTTCTCACCGGAAGTAATTGCGCAGATTCGGCCGAAGGATGTCTCGAAGCGAAAAGCGTTCGACAAGGGCCTCGAGCAGCTTTCGAATGAAGGGGCGATCCAAGTTCTGCGCCAGATCGGAAATGATACCGGTGAGCCGTACGTTGCCGCAGTCGGACGTTTGCAGTTCGACGTTCTCGAATACAGGCTCCGCGATGAATATGGCGTGAACGTCATTCTGGACGTCACACCGCACGAGGTCGGTGCGTGGCTTGAAGGAGACACGAGCACGTTCAAGAAACCATCGAGCGCGCTTCTTGTCCGAGATCGGAATAATCGCGCCGTGGTTCTGTTCCGCAGCCAGTGGGAGAAGAACTACGCGATGGAGCAAAATCCCCAGCATAAGTTCCTCGATTTCGTGCAGTAACAATTAGGCTGCGCGGTCGTTTCAACCAGAGAAAAACCGGAAGAAAAAACTGGAGTGGAAGGAGTTCAGTTCGCCCCTTCCGCTTCGCTGCTTGCGTCCGAAATGGACGGAGCGTCAACTTTCGTTACGACGTTGCGCCAGCTCCGTGTTACCGGATCAAGGGCGGTGAGAATCGCCTCACGCGAAGGCGTTGAGCCATTCTTCTGACGCGCCCAAGCGGTGTAACCTCGGAGCGACGGGAGCTTTCCCGTGTGTTCCCTCGAGAAGAGCCGGAGCGCCTCGAGGCATTTTGCAGCTTGTGCCAGGCTCTCAGAAACTCGGGCCGAAGCCATCATCTTGCGAGGATCGAGTCCTGCTGACCGAAGCGCGTTCCCCCACTTATGGCCCTCGGGATCGAGTACTATCCGGATTGTGGTCGAAGTCGGAAGCCGCGATGTCTTGTCGCTGACCTCGGTCCGCTTGCGCCAGCGATCGTACGCCGTGGTCGATGGAACCTCTCCAGCATGTGCCGCGGCACACTTTTCCAAGGCATTAGTGCAGCGGAATCCCGGCGTCATCTTCACGGGCGGACGCCTTGTCCGAGGCTTCACTGGGGCGACGACACCGCAAGCAGCTATCGCGGCTCGCCAGCTCTGACTCTCCGGCGCGCCGGGGTCGAGCTTTTCAACGACCGTTGTTATCGAGGGACGATCATCGGCCCCAAAGGCCCAGTCCCGATACTCTTCCGCTGTGGGCATGTGCCCAAGCTCAGTAGCGCAGCTTTGAATCGCCGCGACGCAGTCACCGGTACAAAAACGCTTAAACAATACGACCGCACCTCCTAAGGATAGATCCTTAGAAGCTGCGAACTCTCTCTACTGAGCGGCAAAATTTTGAAGGTGAGTGCTCTAACACCAGCTGAGAACTGAAAAAAGCTGTGTTCGAATACAAAGGAGAGAACTGCGTTGCGGCCCCAAGTTCATCCAGTTGCCCGGATGCCCTAGAGGCCGCAACAAGTCTCGTCGCCACGGCAGGCGGATCTCCCCAGACTTACTTCTTGAGGTTCCGATTCTTCTTGCCGGCGCCTTTCTTCGCTTTGTCGTCGCCGGTCGGCTTCGGTTCGTCGGCAGCAGGCGGCGGCGGATCCGGCGCAGGTGCTTCGACCTTCGCCGGCGCCGGGGCGGGTTTCGGGCTGGGGCTGAACGCTCCGGTAGCCCAGAGGATAAGGGCCACGACGGCGGCCAATCCGGCCATGATGCCGATGACCTTGCCCCAGTTGGAATCGCCGGATGATTTGATCTGGAAGTTGGGGGCCGCAAACTGCGGTCCTTGTGGTTCAGGCCTGTTTTCCCCAGGCGGAGGGGGTTGTGTGCTCACGTGTCTTCTCCTTGTTGAACGGGTGTGCCTAGATGGCCTCCAGCGTTGCCGCTCGAGGCCAAAGGCATCTGAAACCTTGCGGTGTTAGAGCTACTCGTGAGGGTTCTTAAGGAGAGAACTGGCGCAACAGTTCCTATAGATTTACTGCGAAATCAAGCGGAGCCGTATATTCCCCGCATCCGCACCACTGCATGCCCTGAGCGAAGACGAGAACGGAATTAATTATATCGCGTTGAATTAATTCCCCTGTCGCGGCAGGGCATTACAAAACACTCTCGGAAACGGAAGCGCATATGGACGATTCGAATGCCAAATTACCTGATTCTCCACCGAGGAAGACTCGCTGGCGCCGGGTGGCGATAGGGATCGGCATCCTGCTCGCCGTTTCTGTTCTTGCGATCACTTTTCTCGGCAGACAGGCGAATAGATGCTTTCGAAGAGGCAATTGGAACCTAAACTCCATGTCGTCCGCCGAGATGAAAAAACTTAATGACCACACCGTCGGATACTGGGATGGCAAGGTCTGCCGCTTCCCCGACGGGACGACTGATTACTAAGAAGCTGCGTACCGGGTTACAACGCGAAGCTACA
>CAYOAK010000089.1:0-12982 GCA_964401925.1 uncultured Bdellovibrionales bacterium
AAAGGGACCCTTGCAACGCGATCTCAGCGTGAAAGCCGATCGCCATCCACCGGAGGGGAATTCGAGCCGCTCTTTGCGCTTTGATCTGCCTTTCAAAACGGCTTTTCAGCTCAGCCAGGCTAGGCGCGAAGTTGAAAGTCGAAAGCCCATGCCTGCCCGCGCGAATACGCAGGTGGTCGAGCTGCTCGATCTGTTGCCGTAACCTCTCAATCTGTGTGTGGTAAGCACGGAGCGTGCTTTCTGATCCCGCCGGCAGAATCCAGCCGGTTGGTTGCTGTCCTTCAAAGAAAGACATGGCGGCAGACGCCAAGAGGTCCACCATTTGGGTTACAGAATATTCCCGGAGTTCTGCTCGCCTTCGGCAATATGCGAACAAGCCGCTTTGGCAAAGCATCCATCCGATGAGGAGAGTCCCAACAAGTAAGCCGCAAAGTGCAGCCGTGCAAAACCACACGCCCGTAGAAAGGGGCATCTCACTTCTCCGATTCCAAAAAATCTCAACCGAAACGGGTCGAGGTTGAAGCCACGATATCATCGCTGCTCCGTGTACAGGCGGATGCTCTAGACGGAACGGACGATGGGGTTGTGTCGAGCGCGAACTATGCGACGCTCTTCTGTGATGACTACCCGGGACGAGAACGGCGGATAATAACAGTATTGCCGATAGAAGGCGATCACTCAGCCCCTTACGCCTCGGAAGCTATTTTCTTCTCGATGCCCCTAGGTCGGGAGGTCTACCGGAAGTTTTGCACCTTCTTTTGCGATGCAATGTTCTCGTCATGCTCATTCTGAGCAGGGCGGACAGCCATTCCGCGGTGGGCCAAGATTGACTTCAAGCTGAATTCGGAGTTTCGAAGGGACACGAAGCCGCAATAGAGGGCAGCAACTGCAGCCGGAAGCGAAAGCAGCTTCAGAGAGGTCCAAACCCTTACGTCCAAGGCTAGCGGAGCATACATAACCAGAGCGACTTCGCAGATTCCGAAGGCTGCGAGGAACAGAAGAAATGAGCGGTTCGTTCGCATTTTGTTGACGTTCTGTTTCGAGCTCATTTGATGTCCACGTTACGTTGCCTACCTCTACTCATCCGGCGCAGGTGTGGAATTGCTTCGGTGGATCGCCGGATATCGACCGCAATTCTTAGGGCCGCTGATCGAATCAGTACGAATTCGATCGAAGTTGGCTGCACCTTCTTGGATCCGCGGCTCTCCTATGAACCACCACCAGAGTCGCCGACCGGCAATAGTTTCGGGTAGTTCCTTTTGAGCCATTCAATGACAGTCTTTCTGAACTGCTCTGCCTTCGCGATCAGCTCATCGACTTCTGACTTCGTTGCGACATTCACCTGGTCGTATTGAATGTTGTTCCTCTTGCGCCGACAGCGATCGAAGTAGTCGCTCATCATCGTGATCTGCGCGCCCATCGCGAGAGGAAGAGCGGAAAAAGTCGTCTTATGATGATCGTCTCCGCAAGCCTCGTATCCCGACGCGAATAGGACGATTGTCGAAAGTTGAAAGGCAGCCTGATAAGCCCAGAAGAACCGGCCATCGTCGGAAAGGGCTGAAACTGCGGCGTCCTGCAGGTTCCGGTCGACAACGTCGAAATGAACGGAGATCTCTTCCGTGCTCGTCCTATGCCGTCGAACGAGTCGGCCGCTCTCTAATTTTTTCCAAGTGCTCATCAATACTGCCTATGATCGGAAGGAGCGTTCCCTTCACGACACTCGTGATGAAGTGATCCTTGTTTCGGAGCCTGCTCTTGAACTCGGTCGGCCGGAAGAACATCGCCTGGATCTCCCGCTGCAGCTTCGCTTCGGCTTTTTTTAAGTGAGGGCTCAGATCGGCAAGCCCGAGGTCACCCACGATAAGAAGGTCCACGTCGCTCCGCGAGAGTTCCTCCCCGCGTGCAATCGAGCCAAAGATTGCAGCCAATTCAATCCTCTTTCGGAACGGCTTGAGACAGTCCGCGATTACGTCGACGAGTCCGGCTGTCTTGATGAACAGACCTTGGAGCTCGCCGCGGTATGGACAGCTGTCATCGGACTTGAAGTAGACCCGCTTTCCATCAACGCGCCGGAGGAGAATACCTGCTTCCGTGAGGCGGCCGAGTTCGCGTTGGAGGGTCGAAGGGGTGACGTGAAGGTGCTTCGCGAGATCGCTTAAAAACCACCATTTTTCGGGATGGAGGAGGACAGCCGAGAGAACAGCCGCGCGAGTGCGAGGAAAGAGTGCTTCGATGCCCTTACGCATAACGCGTAAATATATACGCACTCTGCGTAAATCTGCAAGACTTTTCTACTCCTTGAATTAGTGAGTTCGCCGGATATTCCGTGGCCTGGGCGATCAGCGGTCGTGACCATAACTCCGGCGTTTGCCCAGCACACTGACGTAACAATCGGGAGGAGTAAGCACGACGGGAAGATGCGTCGTGCGAGCGGCGTCAGAGATATTCTTTCACGACCCCGATGACCTCTTCGGTCAGATCACCCGGCTTGGAAGTGAAAGGCTTACCGGTGATGCGTTCGTAGGCGTCCATGTAGCGTTCGGCGGTTTCAATGCGGAACTCCTCCGTCATCGGAGGCGGCTCGCCGTCGCCGAAGAAATCCTGCTCCATCAGCCAGCGGCGGACGAACTCTTTATCGAGCATCTCCGGGTCTTCGCCTGCTTCGAAGCGGTCCGGGTAGGTTGCCGCGATCCAGTAGCGGGAGGAATCTTGCGTGTGAATCTCATCGGCAACGACGACCTGTTTTGTCCCCGGGCGGAGGCCGAGCTCATACTTTGTATCTACGAGAATGAGCCCGCGTTCCGCCGCACGTTGCGTTCCGAAGTCGAACAGCGCGAGTGCGATTCGGCAGATCTCATCCCAGATCCCTTTCTCGACCACTCCCTGGGAAACCAGCTCACGGCCTGAGATAGGGAGATCGTGATGCCCCTTTTCGGCTTTCGTCGAGGGCGTGATCAGGGGAGTAGAGAATTTCTCGTTCTTCCGCTTCCCGGGCTTGACCCGAACTCCGGAGACATCACGGCCGGCCGAATAGTCGCGCCATGAACTTCCCGCGAGATAGCCCCGGACGACAACTTCGACCGGAATAATCTCCACCTCTTCACAGACAAAGACATTCGGGTGAGGGACTTCGATGACGTGGTTCTCCGCGATCCCCTTCGTCTCGCGAAACCAATAGTCCGCCATTCCGTTCAGGAGAGCGCCTTTGAACGGAACGGTGGTCAGGATTCGATCGAATGCGCTCAAGCGGTCAGTGGCGACAAGAATTCGCTTTGCCCCGGAGAGCGCGCTTTTTACGGTGAAGCACTCTCGCACTTTGCCGGAGTAGTAAGACTCCGCGTCCGGAATCTCCACACCACTCAGCGTGTGCGGGAGTTGTTGAGCGATAATTTCACGGCTGAGCATAGTTTGGGCCGGCGATAAAAAAACAAGCCGCCCGAAAGGGCGGCTTGGCGCGTCATACCCAATTTAAGCAGAGCCCGTCTAGTTTGTATCCGGCGTGCTCTCCGTCTAGCTCTAGGCAGCTTTTTTAGCCTTCGTAACCTTCTCCTGAGCCATGTAATCCTCATAGAACCGGCGCAACCGCTTACGGAGCATCAATCTCGAACGGTGCAGCCGCGACTTAACTGCCGGGATGCTGAGGTCGAGGATATCACCCACCTCCTTGTTCGAGAGCCCGTCGATATCGCGGAGGACAAAAACCGCGCGATACTCTTCCGGGAGCCTCGTGATCGCACCCTCGAGTGCCTGCCGAACCTCGTTCGAGACGGCCAGCGAATCGCAGGGAATTGAGAACGTGTTCTGGGGAGCCAGAGTCGTGATGCTGTGTAAATTCGGCATCACATCCTCAAGCGCCACACTGTGGTCTTGCCGGCGTTTACGCAGCTTCATGAAAGCGGCGTTTACCGTGATTCGATACAGCCAGCTGGAGAATTTGGACTTTCCTTCGAAGCCGGCGACCTTGCGGTAGACGGTGACGAAGACATCCTGGAGGACCTCTTCGGCATCTTCTTGGTTGCGGGTCAGGCGCATCGCAAGGTTGTAGGCCTTCGTCTCGTAGCGGCGGACGATCTCCTCGAAGCTGGCCTGGCAGCCCTTGGTGAATTTCTCGATCAGCTCGTTGTCCGTTACCGGTTGAACTGGTGTCTTTACGTTCCGCTTAGCCATTTTGACCCCTATTCCTGGGTGGGTTACTGCCGGATTTATCTTCTTGCGAAGTTTGTGCCGACAAGAGCCAAGGTAGCGAAAGAGTTGGGGGAAGATGTCACGGATTTGTCACAGGTTCGTAAATTTTCTGCCTGTGAAATCAGAAAGTTGCGCCGCTCAGCGGCAAGACCGTGACACTCACTATACAAGATGCGAACGGAATTAGATCGATTCGCATCGAAAAAACCTATGTCTGAACGAACCGCATACGACCCGACCTGGCTGGTGAAGCTCGCTGAGGCTCAATACCCCGACACCCCTTGGCTGCATGCGGCCCTGCGAAACTGTGTTGAAGTCATCGAGATCGAAGTCGAACCCGAATACATGGTGCAGTTCATTGATCGGATGCAGGGAAAATTTCGCGAGAATGTCGTGCTGATCGATCCGAAGGTCGGACGCGTCGTGCTCGATATACTGACAGACGGACGAGTGGGCGGCTTATCGATCCTCGAGATGCCATTTAGTCCGGAGCAGCACTAGGGCGTTGCTGCAATCGGCTCAGAGTCCGCTGCTGGAACGCCGATCCACTCACTCAGAACCGCTAATGCTTGCTCCGAGCACCGCTTCCGCCGTTCGTTCTTGTCCCGCATTTCGAACGCGCTGTAGCTCGGCATCAGTCCGAAGCTGATGTTCATGGGCTGGAAATCTTTCCGTTCGGGATCACTGATGTAGTTCATCAACGATCCGATTGCCGTCTCCGCAGGCAGCGGCCGTGGCTCAAGCTGCTCTAGGCAGCGCGCTGCATTTAGGGCGGCTACAACACCGCCGGCCGTGGATTCGACGTATCCCTCCACCCCGGTCATCTGCCCCGCGAAGAACAATCCCGGCTTTCCTCGAAATTCCAGAGTCGCATTCAGGCACTTCGGCGAATTGATAAAGGTATTCCGATGCACCGATCCGAGCCGCACGAAATCTGCGTTCTCCAACCCGCGGAGAGTGCGGAAGATACGAAGCTGTTCGGGGTGCTTGAGCTTCGTCTGCATCCCGACCATGCTCCAGAGCGTTCCCTCTTTGTTATCTTGCCGGAGCTGCACAACCGCGTAGGGCCGTGCCCCGGTTGACGGATCGGTCAGTCCCACGGGCTTGAATGGACCGAAGCGCAGCGTATCCGGACCGCGATCGACCATCTCCTCGATCGGCATGCACCCTTCGAAAGGCCGCAGATTATCGACCTGATCCGATTCCACCTCTTCGTGCCCGCCGAACTTCTCGCCCGTTCGCACGAGCTCGACGAAGGTGTAGTACTCTTCCCGCGAGAGCGGAATGTTTAGATAGTCATCTCCGTCGCCTTTGTCATAACGCGATTGACGGAAGACCTTTTCGAGGTCGATCGACTCACCAAGAATGATCGGACTGATCGCATCGAAGAATGCGAGTGAGCTCTCGCCGATCAGAGCTTGAATATTTGCGGCCAGCGGCTTCGATGTCAGCGGACCGGTAGCCACGATTACAGGTGCCTCGCGCGATGCTTCCGGTATCTCGGTGATCTCTTCGGTTGATACGGTGATGAGTGGATGATTCCTGATCAAGTGATCGATCTCTGCGCTGAAACGATCGCGGTCGACCGCGAGCGCTCCGCCCGCCGGGACCTGATGAAGATCCGCCGACTTCATCACAAGAGACCCGAGCTTCCGCAGCTCTTCTTTGAGAAGGCCGACGGCGTTGGTCAGTGCAGCCCCGCGGAAGGAGTTTGAGCAGACAAGCTCAGCGAGACGCTCAGTCTTGTGCGCTTTAGTCATCTGTTTCGGGCGCATCTCATAGAGCCGGACGGAGTAGCCCCGAGAAGCAAGCTGGTATGCCGCTTCGCTGCCGGCCAGCCCGCCGCCGATGATTGTGACGCTTCCGTGATTCAAGGGAGAAAATCCTGTATTCTACGCGCTCTGCTTGAGGCCGCGCGGATGGTTGTTGTAAGCGTGTCACCTCATTTGTCAATTTTCACAGGCCGGCCCCCTATCGCGGCCGGCAAAGCAAACAGGCCACCCGGGAGATCTATGGCGGTTGAAATTACGATGCCTCAGCTCAGCGACACGATGAGCGAGGGAAAGATCCTGGTCTGGAAAAAGAACGAAGGTGAAGAGGTCAAGCGGGGAGACGCACTCGCCGAGGTGGCGACCGATAAAGCCGACCTTGAAATCGAGTCGTTCCACCAGGGGAAGCTGCTGAAGATCCTCTCCCCTGCCGGACAGACGGTGAAGGTGGGCTCGGTCATCGCGATTGTCGGCGAAGCGGGCGAAGCGATTCCGGCTTCCTCTTCCGCCCCGTCCGCACCCGCACAGGCCGCTCCCGCTGCTACGCCGGCGCCGCAGGCACAACTTCAAACTCCCCCGCCCCAAGGCAGTGCCCCTTTTTCAAATGGCGGCGCTATTCCACAAGGCGAGCGAGTAAAGATCTCGCCGCTCGCAAAGAATGTCGCGCTCAATCAGGGGGTCGATTACACCCAGATTCAGGGGTCCGGCGAAGGTGGACGGATTGTTCGAAAGGATGTCGAGCAATTCTTAGGCGGAGCGCCCGCTCCTGCCGCGGCTGCTCCAGTCGCAGCGAAAACGCCTCAATCCGGCGGGGCTCAGCAGGCTGCACCGAAGCCCGCCCTCGGATCAACCCAAGAGCTTTCGAAGATGCGGCAGACGATCTCGGCCCGCATGGTCGAGAGCAAGACGACGATTCCGCACTTCTACATGACCTCGAAGATCGGGGTCGATGCGCTCGCGAAGTTGCGCGAGACGCTCAAACCGCTGCCCCAGTATGAAGGGATTACCTACAACCATCTGATCGTGAAGGCGGTTGCGCTCGCATTACGGGCGGTTCCGCGGATCAACGGTGCGTACGTAAATGGCGGGCTGAATCAACCTGCCGATTCAAACATCGGGATCGTGACGGCAGTTCCGGATGGACTGCTGATCCCGGTTCTCAAGCGGGCGGACCAACTCCCCCTCGCAGACATCGTTCAAGAGGCTCGAGCGTTGGTGCAGCGCGCGAAAAGCGGCCGGCCGAAAGGGGATGATCTCTCCGGCGGCACGTTCAGTATCTCCAACGTCGGACCGTATCCGGTCGAGAGCTTTAGTGCGATAATCAGCCCGGGCCAAGGCGGAATCTTGGCCGTGAGTGCGATACAGGAAGAGCCGGTTGTCAGAGGCGGCGCCGTTGTTCCCGGTCTTGTGATGCGGGTTACGCTCTCGGTCGATCATCGGATCATCGACGGCGTAGTGGCAGGCGAGTTTCTGAAAGAGTTCAAGCGTCTCATCGAAGAGCCGGTGCTCTTATTGGCCTGATGATGGGGCCGGCCTAGCGAGGAGAGAGGAATGGAAGGCACGCGAGATATCCGCATCGTCGACCTCGGCGAGATGCAGGAGTATTCTGCGACTCTCGACCTTCAGCGCCAGCATCTCGAGAACAAGGGAGCGGATTCCACGCTCCCGGATAGAGTCTTCCTGCTCGAGCATCAACCAATTTACACAGTCGGACGCGGCGTCCCATTCCAGACGGAGCTACCTACAGAGTTTTCGTCGGTGCCGTGGATCGAAGTCGCCCGCGGCGGACAGGCGACCTTTCATGGCCCCGGCCAGCTCGTCGCATATCCGATCCTCGACCTGAACTTTTACGGAAAGGACGTACACAAATATCTGCGCGCGCTCGAGGAGAGCGTCATCGGGACTCTGCGCGCGCTGGAGATTGAAAGCTTCAGACGCGAAGGGTTGACGGGTGTTTGGGTGGAATCGCCATCGCGCGGACCCTTAAAGATCGCTTCCCTCGGAGTCGGCGTCAGCAAGTGGATCACCTATCATGGCTTGGCGCTGAACGTTTCGAATGACATGAGATATTTCGAAGCGATTAACGCCTGCGGAATGAACGGCGATGTCATGACCTCGCTTGCGCAGCATTGTTCTGAGCTTGCGATCGAAGCGCCGTCGATGGCGAAGGTAAAAGAGTGGTTCATCCCGAACTTCACCCGCGTCTTTCAAGATCTCTCCCGTCCTTCTACCCGTCAGGCGAAGCCGAAATGGTTGCGTGTGAAAGCGCCGGGCTCGCCGGAGTATCAAGAGACACGCCGGATTGTGAAAAGTCTGCGGCTCAACACCGTCTGTGAGGAGGCGCACTGCCCGAATATTGGGGAATGCTGGACGCACCGCACGGCGACTTTCATGATCATGGGAGAGCTTTGCACCAGGCGGTGCTCGTTCTGTGCCGTGAAGGACGGCGCGATATCGAATCTCGAACCGCTCGATCCGCTTGAGCCGTATCGAGTCGGAAAGGCGATCAATGAGCTCGGACTGGAGCACGTGGTCATCACTTCGGTCGACCGCGATGATCTCCCCGACATGGGTGCTGCACATTTCGATCAGACCGTGCGCGCGATCCGAGCCCATAATGCCGATTGCCGGATTGAATTGCTTATCCCGGACATGCGTGGACGAAAGCACCTTGTGGAGAAGATCCTGGAAAGCAAATTGGTTTGCGTCTTGAATCACAACGTCGAAACGGTGCCCCGGCTCTACAAGACCGTTCGCCCGGGCTCGGGCTATCAGCGCTCATTGAACGTGCTGAAATGGGCAAAGGAATTTCATCCTGAGGTGAAGTCGAAGTCCGGAATTATGGTCGGCCTCGGCGAGACGCGCGAGGAGATCTTCCAAGTACTGGATGACCTCCGGGCGCACGGAGTGCAGATTATGACGATCGGTCAGTATTTGCGGCCGAGCGAGAAGCAACTTCCCGTGCAGCGCTATGTCACGCCGGAAGAGTTCGAAGAATACCGCGTCGAAGGAATGAAACGCGGATTCTCTTTCGTCGAGTCGAGCCCGCTCACTCGCAGCTCCTATCATGCATGGCGCCACGTTGATGGCGATCCGCAAGCCTCAGATCAAGCTACGGGCCAAGCTACCGGCCAAACCCCTGCTGCAGAACCGCGCGCGGCTTAACGGGATGCGATTCATCCGTTTTCTTCTAATCATCGCCGTTCTTTTTGGCGGGATTGCCGGCGTGCTGTGGGGAAAGCGTGATGCCCTGCTGATGTGGGCGGCGAAGGATCTCCTCGCGGAATTTCACCAAGTCCCCGTCTCCGTGGAATCCGTTCACCTCGATTGGCCGCGCCGCACCGTTCAGCTCTTCAACCTCCGGGCCGGGAACGCCGCTGACGATACGGCAACGGTCCGGCAGGCCGAGATACGATTTGATCTTTCGCAGATCAGAAGCCGCATAATCGATCTTCCCTCCATCGAGATTTCAGGGCTGACGTTAAAGAACAAGGGGGCAGACGGTGTGCTGTTCCGGTTTCTGAAGCAGCTCACAAAGAAATCCGGCAAACCCCCGCCCGTGAAGGTGACCGCCGGAGATCTCGTCTTCAAAAACCTTGACTCCGGAGATTTCGACTTTGGAGAGGCTCAGGCGAGAATCCGTCCGAGCGAGCTCACGTTCGATCTGCGAAACGATACCGAAAAGATCGTGCTCGCGGGTGATCTCGATCTGGAGATTCGTCTTCCCCAGGCTCTGAAAACGGTGAGCTCCTTTCGCGGGAACTTGAAGGTTGCAGGGATCCTTCCCTCTCCTGAAATTGAAGTGAATCTCGCTCAGGCCGCGCCCGGTGCCGTTGGGATCCGCGTCCAAGCCAAGTTTAAGAGCGGAGTGCTCACGCTCACTCCGCGGGTTGATAGCTTACTCACCGCGATCAGCGGCGAGATAGACCTCATCCCGGCGAGCTCTCTGATTCGGGTGAAAGCTCTCTCCATCGATCATTTTCCTTTGAAATCCATTCATGAGGCGGTCGATGCGGCAGAGCTATCTTTGAGGGCAAACGGCGAATTCTCGTTTGTGCGACTCGATGGGGCGCTTTCGGCTGACCTCGATGTGCAGAAGCTGACCCTTCCGGGGGTGACGAGCGCTCGCGGGAGGATTCGGATCGCCGAGCAGAGGATCCTGGCGGAAGATTTTCTGCTCGCGGGACCAGGCGGGGAGATCGAAGCGAACCTCAGCGCTACTTCAGGATTGGAACAGATCACCGGTGAGATCACGACGCCCGGATTCCAGCTGCGCGAGAAGCAAGATCGCGATCTGACAAAATCGTGGATCACCGGCGGCGGCGCCATACAGGTAAGCGGCTCGGCTGAAGAGCTGAAGAGCTCCGGAATCATCGCCCTCACCATGAGCAGGCAGCGGCTCGGAGAACGGATTCGAGCGAACATCTTCACTTTGCCAATCCGGATCGATTTGGCCGGCAATCCGCGTTCAATCGACTCACTCCACGGGGAGGTCGAGATCTCTCCCTTCGCCGTTCCGCAGATCCATACAGATGTACGAGTTGAGCAACCCACTCGGATCACCGTTTCCGGACTGCACATGAATATGGAGCCGGTGCCGATACTCGCCGGCGACCATCAAATGGAGCTCTCTGGCACCATCGGTAAAGAGGGATACGAACTCGCGCTCCATGGCGCGGCGGAAGTCGGCGCGCTCATCGGCGATATTCCAGGAGTCGAGGACGTTCGAGGCTACGCTGCGCTTGAGCTGACGCTCGGTGGCCCGCTGAATGAACCGGATCTGAATGGCCGAGTAGTTCTCAGCGACGGGTACATCGCCGTCCCAGCCGGGGAGGAGAACATCTCTATCTCGGAGATCGCCGGCGAAGTTCACTTCAAGGAATCCTCGCTCACCGTTGGACCGATTCAAAGTGCGAGTGACGAGGGCGGCTTGCTCGTAGAAGGCTCGGTCACAGAATTTCTCGACCCAACTCAGCGGGCGGGAACGATTTCGGTTCAGCTGCGGAATCTTTCGGCGCTTCCGCTCTCGGGGATGACTGCTCGCGGAAAAACTCAACTCGCTCTCACTCTGAAGCCGGGCGCCCGGCCCTTGCTCGAAGGAACGGTGACGCTCGATGAGGTCCTGTATGAGCAAAAGACCGATCTCAACACCTTGCTGAAACAGGTCCTTCGATTTTTCCGCTCCAAGAAGATTCCCGTTGTTGAGCGGAGCGGAGTTGCTCCGACTGCCTTGCCGTTTGATTTGGAGGTGAGCATTCGCGGTGAGCGAAGCATCGTATTTGATACCGATTTTTTGCAGGCTGAGCTTTCGAGCGATATTCGTCTTCACTCGGTAGAGCGCGAACCGCGGTTGAGCGGGCAGATTTCAAGCGACAGCGGGGAGCTCAACCTGGGGAAAGCGCGCCTCGTGATCTCGAAGGCGTCGGTCCGGTTCGATAATACACCGCTCGGAGATGTGCCGGAGATTGAGCTTCGGGCCGAAGGAGAGCTGGGCGCGCGAGGTGCAGAGGAGTTCGTTCAGTTGGAGATTACGGGGGGGCTTCCGTCACCCGAAGTCCGATTGCGATCGGAGACGGGGCGAAGCGACCGTGAGCTGCTCGGTCTCCTCGGGCTCGGATTTGATCGGTTGAAGGTTGTGCAGCGCTCCGATGAACGAATCGCCGTCGGCGAGCTGTTGAATCCGTTCTCCGGTGTCGGCCTCGCGGATCGATTGACCGGCATCACCGGTGTCTCGAACGTCGAGATTGAGAGCGGATACTCCGCGGACACAGGCGAATTCGCGCCGCAACTCCGTCTTGAGCGGCCTCTGCCCTATGATTTTTCTCTTGTCGGAAAGTCGGAGCTCTCTCAGTTCAACCGCAGCTCACTGAACTTGGAATATCCGTTGACGGAGCAAACCAAGGTCTTTCTCGGATGGCAGAACGCTCCGACGACGCGCAATCCAAACACCAGCTCGGGTTCGACCGGCGCCGGTCTTCACTACCGGGAGAGGTTTGGCGGCACATCCCTCTTCCCCGGTGAGCTTTTGCTCGACAATCTCCGGGGGCTGATACCGTGAGAAGGTTCGGCGCAATATTCTTGATTCTCTCGACGCTCTGCAGCGCGGGCGCAGCTCACGCCCAAACAGAGGCCGCACGGGTTCGCGGAATCTCGATTAGTGGTGCAACGCAGATCGAGGAGGCGAGCCTGCGCCAAATTCTCGGAGTTCACAGCGGTGACCGCTACGACCCGGAGCAGTGCAAGAGGATCCAGGAGCGAATCAAGCATCGCTACATCCGTCTTGGATATCTGAATGCAAAGGTAACGTGCGAGCTCTCGAGCACCGATCGGCTTAGAGAAACACTCATCATCCGTGTCGAGGAAGGGCGGCCCCTTGTCGTGCGGGAGATTACACTGCCTGCGGATCTTCCCGAGGAGATTCATTCGTTCGTTAAGCCGGTGATAAAGGAAATTCGAGGTGCCGTGCTCTCGGACAAGTCCCGTCGAGATTTTGCCCGCCGGATCCTCTTCAGTCTGCGAGCCCAGGGATATGTTTTTGCGAGTGTGAAAATCGACACCTCCTACGACGCAATCTCCGTTGACATCACTCCACACCAACGAGC
Source organism: uncultured Bdellovibrionales bacterium (assembly GCA_964401925.1). GTDB lineage: Bacteria > Bdellovibrionota_C > UBA2361 > SZUA-149 > JADYYL01 > CAYOAK01. Next base: position 12,557 of record CAYOAK010000089.1, read on the forward strand.
CGAACTGCAGCTTCAGGGAAATGACGCGATCCCCAGCCGCGAACTTGTATCATTGCTGAAGCTCGATCAGCGTCTCTCGCCCTTCACTCGCCGGAGCCTCGAGCATCTTCGCGTGCTGATGCAGGATTACTATGAGCAGCAAGGCTACTTTTTGGCAGGGGTCTCCTTCGAACAGATTCGCGGCGAATCCGAGCCCGAGATCTATCGTTACAACTTTGACGAACGGACGAAGATGTACCTCGATTCGGTCGAATTCACGGGAAATACCGCCTTTACGAACAAGGAGCTGCGAAAGGTGCTCTCTGTTCAGCCGCGCGGGAAGTGGATCCTCAGAGAGTTCCGGCCGGGAATTCTCAGCCGGAAGCAGATCGCGGGCGATCTTGTGGCGCTTGAAGAGCTCTACAAATCAAAGGGATTTCTCGATGC
>CAYOAK010000090.1:0-662 GCA_964401925.1 uncultured Bdellovibrionales bacterium
GAATCTGTGGGGTTAGTGCGACGACTCGAACGATCACTCGGCTATTGGGTGCCGGTGGTGATTAATGACTCGGTGGAGATCTCACGAATTTCTGGGGCCGACGGGGTCCATCTTGGGCAATCGGACGAGAAGCCGCGGGTTGCTCGAAAGGTGTTGGGCGACCGGGCGATCATTGGGTTGTCTACTCACAGTGTGAGTGAAGTGCTGAACGCGCCGGCGGGAGTTGTGGATTACTTGGGATTTGGGCCGGTGTTTGCAACTGGGTCAAAAGTGAATCCGGAGCCGGTGGTTGGATTGGAAGGACTGAGAGAGGGAGTGAGGAATGCGAAGGTGCCGGTGATCGCGATCGGTGGAATGACTGCGGAGAACGCAGTGGAAGCGTTTCGTTGTGGTGCAAAATCGGTGGCGATGATCTCCGCTTTAGAGCGAGCTACGGATTTGGCGGAAGTGGTGAAAAGGATCGAGGCCGCGGCGCGGTGTGGAGAAAGTTCCCCTGCGTGATCCGGCAAGCTGCCGGCGGACCCGGTGAAGTGAAGCCTCCGCGGGTCCACTGTCGTTAGAGCAGATTAACTTTACGCGTAGCGGAAAGTTGAGCGCTCTAGCCCACTACTGACCGTGCGCGATTTTTCGGAGATCCTCCAATTAAGTGGCCTCCTCCGTTT
>CAYOAK010000090.1:672-12977 GCA_964401925.1 uncultured Bdellovibrionales bacterium
AGATGCGTTCCGCCACTGCCGGTTGCAAGCAGCCGGTAGTTTTTCTCCAAAAGGAGAAATGCCTTTTTCGATTCCTGGGTATTTGGAAACTCGCGGATGCATTGCTCCAAATAGAGCGCACCATGGACCTCGAACTGAGGAATCTGAACATGGTTATAGGCAAACGCTAGCAGGTACGTTGCGCGCCGCTTAGTTGACTCGTCCTGCGGAACAAGGAGCAGCCGGTGGAGAAGCGAGGTCGCATACAACGTTCGAACGAGCTGTTGGTCATCCTCGTTCGCCGTATTGTCCTCCCTTGCACCTGTCAGTAGGAAGGAAGCGTCTTTCAGGAGATCGGAAGATTCCTTGCGCTTAGAAAGCGCGCGAAGATCCCCGATCCAGGCTTTTACCATGGACTGAAAGGCCTCCGGCAACTTATGCGCCGGGAATTTTTTGAGCGAATCCGCTGCGGCCGTGAACTCTTCGCGTACACGCAACTTTACAAGGAGCCACAATTTTAGAGAGTCGAGCGCGGTCTCCTGTCCCGTTCCCGATTCCGCAGCCTCTCGGGCAATGTCGTAAAGCATTTCCGCTGCGGGTTCGAACTGACGACTCGCAAGGAGAAACTCCGCCTTCGCTATATCGATATTCGGTGCATCGGATGGTGCCGCCGGAATCGTTCCGACAAAGTCCACCGGCGCTTGATAGCGAGTGTGACAAGCAATGCAATTGTGAATCAGACCGCGAAGCCGCCAATTCACGTAGTCGACTTTGCCCTCGGCGAACCGTCGCTGCGAGTCCTGAAGAGTTGCTTGGACGATCTGCACTGCGATTCGGAAGCCCGGCTCGGCGGTCGGTTGCTTGGCTTGAACACGGTGGAAATCGGATGAGAGGGTGCGCAGGAGTGCGCCGATGTGCACCCGGCTCCGGGGGTCGGCAAACTTTTCTGGGTCCCAGACGTAAGTAAACAGCCGCGCTGTTTGGTCATACAGATCGTGCATCTCACTTTTGACCGCCGTTGCGGGAGGTTTCGTGCAGGCAATAAAGAAGGCTGTTCCGGCGAGAAGCGCAGCAAGCAGCTTCGAAATGCGATGAGAAGTTAATAGTGACATGGATGTTTCCGCGGCGAGGTATAACGGCTGAGGCACTGCTTCGTTGGGCAGAACCTTACCCGAACGTCCGGATAATTACCCGCGAGCATTCAAAGCCATCGGACGGATGCAGCGCCCCCATACTGCAGGCCGTCCTTTGTAGCCGAATAGGCCGGTTCTATGCGAGAAAAAGGAGGGATTTTATGCGCAACCTGGCGATACTTTTGTTTTCACTGTTGGGACTTTCTGAGGTTCACGCCGAATCATCCTCCGCATTGCCAGGGATGCTCGCAAATTACCCTTCGTGGACGCGCTTTCCGACGATTCCGGTGTCATCGTTTGTAAATGGTCTCTGCTTCGTGCCGCCGATCGCGAGTGCGTTTCAGGAGAACGAGGCGGTTGAGAAAGGCCCCCATAGGGACAAGTATCTCTCGGTATATTTCAACGCTGAAGCCGCGACAGTTGTTCGCTCGTTGCGCAATGCGATGTTTCCGATGGGATCGATCATCGTGAAGGAGAAGAAGTTTACCAAAGACGCCCCCGCCCATGCATTAGGAGTGATGATGAAGGATGGGGAGGCGGGTAAATGGCGTTACCTCTACTTGAACGAGGCCGGAGAGCTCATTCAGGATCCGAAAAGGACGCAAAACTGCGCAACCTGTCATGAACGCGCGGTTAAGACTGATTACGTCTTTGGGAACTATGCCGTTAAGCGGCCGTTGTTAGTTCCGTGAGATCAACCCTGGAGCAGTCTCAGGGCAAGCGCCGGCTGTTGGTTCGCTTGGGCGAGGATTGAAGCTCCTGCCTGCTGGAGGATCTGTCCGCGCGTCAGCCGGGCGGTCTCGTTTGCTACATCCACGTCGATGATTTGGCTTGCGGCGCTTTCAAAGGAGAAGCGCGAGGTTTGGAGAACGGCCGATGTTGTTCGCAGACGGCTTTCGTTCGCGCCGATGGCTCCGATTGCTGCGGAGAGATTCGAAAGCACGCCTGAGAACTGTGTCAGAGCCGCTTTCGATGTTTCCTGTGTGGTGAGTGAATAGAACCCGAGCGTGGGTGCGACAACTGCTTGTTGGTCGCCATTGCCGATCAAAATACTAATCGTCGAAGCGTTGGTGTCGCCGGAAACAAGGTCAAGCACTCCATCGCCATTGAAATCTGCGGTTGCAACCATGCGCGGGTTCAGACCAGTGTTGTAGCTGACGCGCGCCTTGAAGCTTCCATCACCGTTTCCGGAATAGACACTGACAGTGCTCGTATTGATGTCTACTCCGATAACATCGAGTCTGCCGTCAGCGTTCAGGTCCTCCGCGCGCAGATAGAACACTGCGCTAGAACCAGAATAAGTCGTAGCCGCTCGGAAGCTTCCATCTCCGTTGCCGAGCAACGAAGCGATAAGGAAGCCTTCGCCTGAAATGATATCCAGATTGCCGTCGCCGTTGAAGTCACCCAGCTCGGCATCAACTCCACCAATCACCGTTGCGTAGTTCCGGCGGTCGAGAAAGGAGCCATCGCCGTTTCCCAGGTAGACGCTTGCTCCGGTTGTATCGTTTGAGGTGACAAGGTCCATCTTTCCATCGTTGTTGACGTCGGCGGCTCGGATGCTTTGGGGTGTCGCGCCATGCGCGTACGTGATGCGCGCTTTGAAAGATCCGTTTCCATTGCCAAGGAAGACGTCGACAGATCCTGTGACGCCTACGTTTGCATTTGCAGCGATGATATCGAGATTCCCATCTGCGTTTAGATCCGCAGTCGTGATTGTCGTATTCGTTCCAGTTGTATAGTTCGCCTGAGCGCGAAATGAGCCGTCACCGTTACCAACGAGAACATGGATGAATCCGGACCCGGTCGCAGAAATTGCGGCATCGAGAATTCCATCGTTGTTGTAGTCGGCCAGGCGTATGTCCCGCGGACTGCCCGTTCCGGTAAACGCTGTTCGCGCGCGAAATGAACCATCTCCGTTGCTTAGGAAAACGTTAACAACGCTCCCGTACTCGCCGGTCACGATGTCGGCTCGTCCATCGCCATTGAGATCCCCTGTCGCCACAGCTCCAACGAACGAGGCTCCGCTGATCGCTTGTCGGGCTTGATAGGTCGCATTTCCGGTAACACCGCCGGAGAGTGCCACCGCACCGTAGCCGGCTTGCACGGAGAGGAGGCCGGAGCGGCCGTCGAATAAACTGCCGCCGTTAAACTCTGTTGCCCAGGTGATACGGCGGTATTCTTGTCCCAGTGCTTGTGCTTCGGCGTTCAAGGACTTTCGCTGCGTGCCTGAGAGGACACCGTTTGCCGATTGCTCGGCGAGTTCTTTGAGGCGCGTGGTGATGTTGATCAGCGAAGTCATCGCCCCTTCTGCGACGGCATAGTAGCTCGCAGCGTCGTTTACGTTTCGAACGGCTTGGGAATAAACGCGAGAATCGACTTTGAGTGAGGATGCGATTGCGAGACCCGCCGCGTCATCGCTCGCCCGGTTGATTCGAAGTCCAGAAGAGAGGCGCTCGAAGCTCTGCTGAAGCGAAGCAGTACTCGTCGCCAGGCGACGCTGGGCACCGAGCGATGCCAAGTTATTGTTGATTGTGAGGGTACTGCTCATCCCTGGTACTGCTTACTTCCTTGCTGGAGCAGGTCCAATCGGGGCCTACAACATAATGTAGTAATCGGCAGTCTCAGGGCTGATAGTTAATCGAGAAATAGATCTATCGTTTTAGCTCATTAGGGCGCCTCAGCGGCCGGAGTCCCCCGGCTTGATTCGGATGAGGCGGACTGAAAGAGTCGAGCCGATGAACCGTGTCCACGCCTTCCTCTCGACTTTCACATTCGTCCTACTCTTCGCTCTGTCCGCGGGCGCTGAAGATGGGCCGATTGCGATCGGGTGGATTGGACCGCTGACTGGTCCTGCTGCTGTGCTTGGAGTCGATAGTGTCGAAGCTGCACGATTAGCCGTCGACGAAGCGAATGAGGCCGGCGGAATTAACGGCCGCGCCGTGAAACTCATTGCCGAAGATGACCAATACGACACGGCAAAATCGATTACGGCATATTCGAAGCTGGTAAATGACGGAGTGATCGGAGTTCTCACTTCTACATACGGAAGCACATTCGCACTCACCGAAAGAACGAAGCGAGATGGTGTGATCCTCATCAACACTCTGGATTGCAACGAAGATATCGCTGCGCTTTCGGAAAATGTGTTCTGTGTCGCGACGCAGAGCGAGAGCATCGCGCGAGCTCTGATGGAGGAAATTCGCGCACGAAAGGAAGCACCGGCAGTGATCCTGTACGACGAGACGAATCCGTTTAATGTTCTGGTGCACCGGACGTTCGAGCAAGAAGGGAAGGATGTGATTGGGCTGTCTTTGCCCGTGATCCCCGATTCGGCGGATTTCCGGGCGATGCTGCTCCGGGCAAAGGGGGCGAAGCCGAAGTCTTTAGTGCTCTTTGGGTATGACCAGTTTGCGAAGGCAGTGGTGGAAGCGAAGAACTTGAAGATGGATGTTCAGCTCTATGCACTCGGCACAATACTGAGCCCGAGTTACCAGAAAGTCGCCGGAGCTGCGTTGAACAATACGTTATTTGCTTTCTGGGAGGCGCCGAGAGGCGCCGTACTAAAGGAATTTCTAGCGAAGTATAAGGCGATGACGGGTCGGGAGCCGACCTTGGAGCTGGCTTCGATACCCACGTACGACTCGGCGAAGTTACTTTTGAGGGCTGCGGCACTGAGCGGCGAGACAATCACGGCGGATTCGCTGAGAGAGAATCTTTTGAAGGTGAAAGATTACGAAGGCCTGAGTGGCAAGATCACAATAGACGCAGATGGAGCAGTGAGAACGATCCGCGAGAAAGTGTACCGGTTCAACAACGGGAAGATCGCACGAGAGCATCCGTAAAACTGGGACCGCGGGCGTCCTCGCCCGCTTTCCGGTTCAGGCATTCGAAAAGGGATCGCTTCGAGCATTCTGCCGCTAGTACACTTGCGAGCGGGCGAGGCCGCCCGCGGTCCCAGTAGGGCGAAACGCCCAGGGATCCGACTACCCCTACTTCTCCTCGCCTAGCTCCGCGATACTGAAGGCTGCGCGCGTGCCGTATTTCTTCCGGGTCGCGGCAACTTCCTCGGGCGTGACCGGCGTGCCCTGAAAGGACGCGTTATCCCACGAGGTTCGAATGTGATTGATCACGGCGGCTGTTTGCTTGTCGTTCAGGACGGCACCGAGGGGAGCCATCACGTTGTTGTAAGTTTGGCCAAGGACCTGAATCGGGCCCTGTAATCCGTAGAGGACGATCGCCGAGAGTCGCTCGGTATTTGCGCTCTGAACGTATGGGCTCTTGTTCAACGGCGGGAACGCGCCCGGAACGCCATCGCCCGTGATCTGGTGACATGCCGAGCAATTCGCCGCGAAAATCGCTGCGCCATCGATGACAGGCTCCCCTTGGGGGAGGACCTCGTGAACGATCGATAGTCCGGGAGTGACACTCTCTGCCGCGATAGATTTGTAGGCAGGGTTTACGACCTTATCAGCCTTCACTCCTGCCAGCTCTCTATCGTGCCGGTCACAAGCAATGAGCGCAGAAGCAAAAAACAGAGCGGCAACCAGAGTGTTGCGGCGGCGAAGAAAAGGCATAAAGACTAAGAACTCCCGAGCTCTGTTATCCCGCGGAAACAGCTTAATTTAACGTGCCCTGGGGGAGACTCGAACTCCCACGACATTTCTGACACATGAACCTGAATCATGCCTGTCTACCAATTTCAGCACCAGGGCGAATCGACTTTCGGGTATACAAGAGCCGGAAATGACTAGCAAATAGGGGCACCATCAAATAACCGTGGGTTTGTGCGCCTAAATCTAAAGAAACCGCTCAAGATTTCCGACTCTAGATACTCGCAATAGGAAGAGAACGGACGCGACTTTTAGGACACGGCAAAGGAATGCTCGAACCACGCAAGGTTCAGGAGCATGGCAATAGGAAGTATATCAGGAACAGGACGGACCGGGAGCACTCTCGGTGGATCCGCTGCGGATCTGAGTTCTGTCTCTTTCAATCAAACACAACGCTCACGCATCGAGTCCGTAGACACGGTCACGATCACCACGCCTGACCGGAAGAAGCAGCAAAGTCTCTCCAGCGCGCTGAGATCCCTCTCAGACCTCCAAAGTTTCACTGATGCCGCGTCGAACGCCACTGAGCGAGTCGGGCAGGTTATCAAAGGCACGATCGAGATCACGAACCGGCTGAACGCCGAGGTGGATCCGACAAAACGTCAGCAGCTGGCGGACGAGGGCGAAGCCCTGCTCGAGGAAATAGATAAGATTGTAAGCAGTGCTGAGTCGCCGCAAGGCAGGTCAGTGGTAGCCCAAGGGCAGATCTCCTATTCATTTAATCTTGGAGATTCGTCGAAGAGCTCTGCAGACTCCATCTCGGTGCAGCTTACATCAGTTAATATCCGGAAGAGTGACCTGGGTTTGAGCGGTGTTACCTCTGCATCGCTGAAAGCGTCGACAGATGCAGACAAGGAACAGCTCGAAGATGCGCTGACGAGTGTTTCCACAATCGCTGCGTCACTGGACAGCGTTTCCACACAGATATCCAAGGTTGCCGACAGCTTCTCAACCGGGCAGGCAGAGTCCCTGCGCGCAACGGAAGAAGAGGCCGGCGAGCTTGCGAAGACGATCTCAAAGAAGGTGACCGAAGCTGACATCGTTCAGCAAGCGAGCAATCTAGATCCGCTTCGTGTCGCAGATCTTCTGAACGGTGGACTCGACGAGATTCCGCCGAAGAAGGAGGAAGAAGAAGAAGCGGTTCAAGCCTCGAGCAGCGGGGATGACTTCCCTTAGAGATTTTCGAATTCTTGTGACGGGCCTCCCGTCGCAAGTTTCAGAAAATTCTAAACTACCAGGAACTTTTCTTAACTCCCGGCAGTTCGCCGGCGAGTGCTTTGTCGCGCAGCTTTGACCGGCCGAGGCCGAACTTGCTGTAGACGCCGCGTGAACGTCCGGTCAATGCGCAGCGATTGCGGACACGGATCGGGTTTGCGTTGCGGGGAAGGTTGCGAAGCTTTTTCTGTGCTTCCTCCTTTTCTTGCTCGGGTGTTGAAGGCTTACGGATAAGCTCTTTCAGCTGCTTCCGAACAGCAGCGTATTTCGCGACGGTGCGTATGCGCCGTTCGTTCTTCTTGATGGAGCTTGTCTTCGCCATAATCCCGTAATTCTGCTCGAAAAGAGCGGCTTTTTTATTGAATAGAGGCCGGAAAGTCAACCGCGGCCACGTTTCCGTATTTCTACCCGCTTTCCGTGGACAAGACGCGCGGCCAAGGCGTCGAGCCCCTGGCGCAGCTCCGTGGTCAAAACGCCGAGGGATTCGGCATCCACTCCCTGCCGGACGAGGCTCCGGCGAAGCCTCCTTTCCTCGCGATCTACCTCGTTTTTCACCCATTGGGAGAACTCGCCAAGCTCCTCGTGGACTGCTTCCGACAGATATCTTGCGACCTCTTCGTCGACGACGGTTTCGGCCTCTCCCCTGCTCGCTTCCCTTCCATGGAGGTTTTGCTGGCTGAGCTCCCTGAGGTCTTCGATGGTGTAGAGATAGAGCCCATCCAGCTCCACGATCTCGGGATCAATACTGCGCGGGAAGCTGAGATCGAGGATGCATTTCCCTCTATCTGCAACGATTGATTCGACAATTGCCCGGGTCAGAACGTAGCTGCCATGAGTGGTTACGGCGCTGACAATCACATCGGCCCGCTCGACCAGCGAAGGAAGATGTTCCATCGGCTGTGCGCTCGCGCCGACGCGCTGAGCGAGGCTCCATGCTCGTTCCGGAGTGCGGCTGGCGATGACAAGATCTCGCGCGCCTTGCGAGAGGAGATGTCTGGAGACGAGCTCCGCCATCTCCCCTGCTCCGATCACAAGCACCTTTGCTTCTCCCAGCTCGCCGACGATCTGGCGCGAAAGCTTCACACCCAGGGATGCGACGGAGACGTTCCCCCAGCCGATCTTGGTCGAGCTTCGAACTCGCTTGGAAACAAAGAACGCACGGTGAAAGAGCCGGTTCAAGGATGAGTCCGTCCAACCCGCAGCATGCGATTCGTAGTAGGCTGACTTCAGTTGGCCCGCGATCTGCGCCTCTCCCAGCACCATGGAATCGAGGCCCGCGGCCACTCTGAAAAGATGCCGCAGTGCGTCCACTCCGAAGAGACGGGAGAAGGGCGCCTTTGGATTTGAAGCGCGTAAGGTTTTTTCGACAAGATCTGCGGCTTCGTTTTTTGAAATGGCGACGACGTATTCGACCCGGTTGCAAGTCTCAAGCGGCACCACCCCGAAGACCTCGGGAATTTCCAGCAGATTTCTGACGAGCGCGGCTTTTTCTTCCGCAGAAAGCGCAAAGGCCTCACGCTCTGCGAGCGAGCTGGCTTGATGACTTGCGGAGAAGATGACGGCGTTCACAGAGCTTAATTCGGCTAAGTAAAAGAGATACTCGATAGTATCAGCTTTGGCTATCCAACAGCGTAGTCTTCGCACGCATATATCACGCGGGGTATTACTCTGAAGGCCGGTCTGTGCGACGGGGCCGCCGTTTTCTTGGCCGGAGAGGATGCAGCAGCTGTCCGACGTACGAATCCGGCAAGGCGTCCCGGATCCCATATCTCTCCGGCCACCTGCGCGGCAGATGCAAACTGCCGAGTAGTGCGTCAATCCATGGGAACTGACCGGCAAAGTTCTTGTTTATCGCCTCCGGCTCCGAGGCGTGATGCCAATGGTGAAACTCAGGGGTCGCAATGAGATACCGGAGCGGTCCGAACGTGATCCTGACATTGGCATGGAGAAAGATCGCCTGGGCCGCCGCAACAACAAGATAGCTTCCGAACACTTCAGCAGTGAAACCAAGGAGGACCAGTGGAATGATTGTGCATGCTTTCGTAAAAATCTGGTCGAAAGGATGAAGCCTGCCCGCGGCCAACGCATCGAGCTGCTCGCTGCTATGGTGCACAGCATGGAATCTCCATAAAAATGGAATTCTATGGCAGAGACGGTGCGCGAAGTAGTGCGTCGCGTCCGCGATTATAAGTGCTTCCACAAACTGAAGCAGCCGGGGCTGAAGACGAACTCGCTCAGCCACTCCTTCGGGTATGAGGCCTTTCAGGAAGTACAGAGTTGTAACGAGAACAAGGAAGAGCCCCGCTTTGACAATGAGATGATTGAGCAGAAAGTGGCAGACATCGGCGGACCAGCCATTGCGAAAGAGTTTCTTTCCACGGGAAGCCGGAAACAATTGCTCAATCGGGATGAGAATGAACAACGCCGCCAAACTTGCTATCCCCTGCCCGTTCATAACTGCCCCAGGTGCAATTGACTGAAGTGGATACGGCACTCCGCTTCACTCGCTTTCAGCAATGATGTGAGCGTATCGTGCGCCGAGCGACGATACCGTCCCGGCTTTCATACTGGCCGTTGCCGCAGCATTGAGAATCTTCGAGATCTGCGAATAGCTCAGGCCCTCGGCTGTCGAAGCAGGCGCATACGACGAGTAAATCTGAGACCAGAATCCGCTGTAGAATTGAAGATTCGCCCGTCGAGCAAACTCGGCCATGGTCGTGAGAAAAAGCTGGTCGGTTTGACTCCAATAGGAATACGCGTCGCGTGCGTACACCTGCGAGCTTGTAAAACCTTGAGACAACTCGGCGCTCCCGACTTTGTAGAGCCATGCCTCGCTGATTCCCATTCGTTTTCCGCTCGCCGATACCAGCTTCTGAATTTCGATCAGGCGAGTCAGGTACGTTCGAACGACCGGATAAACGTGAATGTCAATCAGGTCGAGTGACCGAAGCGCTGTAAGATTCGTGATGAACGCAGAATAGTCGGCCGACCATGTGCCGATGCCGGCTCCAACCAAGACGCGACGGGTCTTTCGTTGGCTGTGCACGCCTCGACTAATTGAGTTTACAAGCGCGGCGTACGCCTTCGGATCGTTCACCATCTGTCCGGTCTGTGATGCCTCAGTATCAGGCTCAGCGGCAACGTTGAGGAAATCCGGTAGCAATTCACTGGAGACATTCTTCGAATGGGCCGTGCGCGCCGCGCGGTAGGCCGCCAACGAACGAAAAGACTTGTAAAATCTCTTTACGTTGAGAGTGCTATACGTCGGATCGGAAAAAGTCGGTGCGGAATCCACGATGACCGTCAACTTCCTCGAACGAATATCTTTGATAACCGCTTTATAGAACGTCAGATACTTCCGGTACTCCACGGCGCTCTTGTGAAAGGGCCGATACAGCATCGGGAACCCGGCTTTCAAAGTGATCGCCTTAACTCCGATTTGCTGGAGCGCGTCCAATTGCAGGCGCGCACTCGCAAGCGCTTGTGGCGTCAACAACTGGGATCCGCGGTTAGAGTTTGCAGCAAGCAGCTCACCGGTGAACTTGACGGGCTGGTCCCCGGGCGGCAGCCCTTCAGGGCTCACCAAGAGATCTCGGAATTCGCTGATTGAAGTGATCAGCTCCGCTTCAAGAGCTTGAAACTGTGCCGGTACCGGCAAGTTCCCTTCGTCAGGATTGACTATGAGCAGTGCACTATCAGATGCGGCAGGAAGCGGACAAACCGCGGTAAAGATTGCGAACGCTGATACAAAGACTCGAACACGCATAGGATTCCCTCTCATTTGGAGCTGCTGCACTGAAGGTGTACTTCCGGGATTCAAAGGTTACAGTCCCTGATCGGGTTGGACCTCTCTCGTCCGCTTGGGACACTGATTAAAGGGCCCGATTCCTTGAGGATCGGGCCCTTTTCAGGATTCAGCGAAAGACAAGAAAGTCTCAGGCGGACGTAGAAACCTTCGCTGCTCGAACGGCAATTCGGATCTCAGCTCTTCCGACCTGCCCATTCTCATTCTTGTCAATAGAATCGAACTTACTATTGAGCCGGTCCGCCTTCGGGGTGTCGACCCCTTTTTCATCACCCAGCTTCTGAATTCGACCCAATTCCTTCTGATTCACGTGTGTGCGATCAAATATCGCCCCGCGAACAACTCTTTCAATGCTCATAATAATCTCCAATGTTCATCCAATAAAATTGGTGCTGCTTATGAAAATCGAATCGGCGGCACGGCCCAGGCGCTGAAGGCAAAGCATCCTTCTTGATGTAAGGTAAGTGTCGACCTATCGGGACATACTGTAAGACGGATCTAAACCAAGCGACTTTCCACTGTCCGCCTTCCCGTTCATCCGTGTCTTGTCCAAGCACGGTGGGAGTCGATTGGCGGGCAGGAAATCCTTCTCCATGTGTCTGTCCGAATCCAGTCTCGGGCCGGTATTTTTTTAGGCGCTGCTCGACGGTCTCGAGACAGTGCCTGAGCCAGATGGAGCGCACGCCGGCCGGTGAAATGGCAATTCCATTTTCCCGCAGAACGGAAGCAACGCGATGCTTGCCAAACCTCGGCTCGGCCTCAGACACGCGTAAAACCGCCTCTTCGACGGCACTGGAGGCTCGATTCTTGAGATTCGGTTTTCGCCTCGACGTTTGTTTGAGCGCATCGACTCCACCCTGCGCGAACGCTTTTCGCAGACGGTAGAATGAGTCCCGCGAGAAGCCTGCTTTGCGGCAGGCATCGCTTATGTTGCCGAGCTCATTCGCCAGCCGGAGGAGTTCCAATTTATCGCGTAGTATCTTCCGACTTTTCATTGCTCCATTCCCACTTGGCGTAGGTAGTAGTGATGAAGTCGATCTTTGTTACAGATGCAAGAGCGAGATCCGCTGGGAGGAGAGAGATCGTCACTCTGGTTTCGATATATTCGGACAGATGTTGTCCGCGAAGCATGGCGTTACCGGACCATGTCGCTCGCTTCTCCGAACACCTTTTCTATTCGCAGTTCGCGGTTTCGAAACTCCGCGTACACGAATGCGCAGGAGAGAATGAATACAGCTGCCAAATGAAGATGGATACGCGGCCTGGGAAAGGAGACGCCGCTAATACGAGTGGAAACTCGACGTCGGACGAATCGCTGCAAACAGCGACAAAAGCACGAGGATTGAGCCAAGACTGCAGAGCCGTGCGAAGCGAAGCTCAGATAAGCGTCCCCCCGCACGAGCTGTGAGCAGGACGCCGTAATAGAGCAGGACAACCATCGACCACAGGAGCTTTGGGTCCCAAACCGGAATCTTCAGCTCCAGATCAATCGCGTAGAGAAAGCCGAAGCAGAGTCCAATTGTCATCGACCAGATTCCAGCCGATAAAAACTGCCGCGAAAGT
>CAYOAK010000091.1:0-5581 GCA_964401925.1 uncultured Bdellovibrionales bacterium
CGCCGTGGTCCGCGGCAGTCTCTAATACTGCAAGTCCGAAATTGGCGTCATCGAACTTGGCATCCGAGTACTGCACACCTCCCAAGAGCCAGCGGGTTCTCACATTCGGCAGGGCTTTGATGGTCTGAGCCCGCGTGAGAAATTTCGCGGGGGTCAGTCTGTAATCCCCGGCGAAGTAGTCGTACAGGAATACACCCGAGAGGTACCAAATGAGTTTCAAGGGGTTGTAGACCGGGATTACAAATAGAAGCTCTTCAGTGAGCTCGGGGGCGTTGCGCATGATGATCGTTCTTTCGCGCAGCGCCTCGCGCACGAGCTTGAAAAGCAGCTGTTTGAGGTACCGGAGTCCACCGTGCAGAAGGTTCGAGCATTTGCTCGATGTCCCGCACATGAAGTCCCCTCGATCGCAGCCGGCCACTTTGAAGCCGCGCGAGGCTGCGTCGAGTAGAGTCCCCGCGCCGCTAATACCGAGGGCGATTATGAAAAGATCCCAGACGATACTGGAGTCTTTGAGTGTTTGAATATTACTGCGGCGGTCAAACGTCCCCGCAGTAGAACCTGATTTTCCCAAAGCTCTCCTCCTCTGAGCGGGGCAGCGCGGCTCAGAAGAAGGAAAACCAAGACTTTCGAGTTACAGTGTAGAGGAGAGAACAGCTCAGAGATCGAAGCCTATCTGCGCTCTGAATGATTTTCAATTCTGCTGGCCGGAACCGTGATAGAAAAGTGAGCGCGATGACCTAGATCAAGTGCCAGTCATCACCAACATTACATTCCCAACGAGTCCCAGCGCTGACCGAGCCCAGTGAGGAGGAGATGCTTAATTGCACCGGCGTATTCCCGTTTCGAAAGGAGCATATTCTCACCGCAAAGGCGTTTGGCAATTTCACTTTCAATTTAAAGCGCTCGATCCAAATCGAAAGGGAACACCATACAGAACCGCAAACCACCCTCAAATGAATCGACTTCACACTTATGTGCTACAGCATTGTACATTTGCGGCGGATTACCGGACGAGAGCGAAGCGTGGATGTTTTCGATCGGGTGAGATATCTTCAAGGAGTCCTCGCCGCCGCATCTGGCGCAAGGAATCGACGATCTGGTCCACTGGTTGTCCGGGAAGGACCAGCGTCCTTCGCATCTCCGTTAACATCTGACGCACGGCAGTTGCCCGCCCGATCTTGTGCTTTTCAACGAGCTTCTCCAGATCGGATATCTCGCTGATGACCGTTCGATCGTCCAACATAAGCGCTATATACTTGCTCATCGTGACAGAGAGACTGTCCATCGAGCCTCTCTCTAATGTCACGGGCTGGCTCAACAGCGCTAACTGCGCAGCGGTGATGACTACCCGCTGAAGATCTCCGTGCTCCATCCTTGCAACTCGCTGCCGAACGGCTTTTGGGAGTTTGCTTAAAACCAGCTCCACATTGGGATGCATACTTCTTCCTATCCTTTCAATCTGATCGAGCAATGTTGTCCCGCATGAGAACATTGCCCGCAAATCCGGATCACGTTGTTGGAAAAGTGCTTAAGAGAGCGCCACACCTGGGTCACAGACTCTCTAACCAAAGTCAAGCTTCCTGGTAATCGAAACCGATCAAAGAGAACATTATCGTGCGTCACTTCTCCCCATGCTGTGACCAACTCTCTGACAGAGCGCGCTCCGCCGAGGAGTTAAGCGGTGAGGAGCCGAATGGCAATCTCGGTTTGCAGATTGGCCTGGGCGAGTACTGCCGAACCCGCCTGGCGAAGTATGTTGAGCCTTGTGAGCTCCAAAGTTTCAAATGCGACATCTGCATCAGAGATTTGGCTCGCAGCTGAGAGATAGTTCTCCTGGGCGACTCGGAGATTCGGTATTGCGGACTGTAAGCGGGATTGGAGGCTTCCCACCCGTCCAAACTCCTGGGAAAGACCTTCCTGCGCTGATTGAAAAGCATCAATCGCCGATCGAGCGCCCTCAATTGTCTTAAGGGTAAATCCCGCTAGCTCCGGTGTTTCAAGAGCGGCCGAGATGCTGATCGATAATTCGTCACCTGGTGTGCTGAGTATGTCAACGATCCCATCACCGTTGAAATCAGCGGACCAGAGGCGGGTCATCGGGCTTGCTCCGGTCGAGGTAAGCGCCGAAAAGGTGCCGTTGCTATTTCCAAGAAATACGCTAGCACCCTGAATGACGAGATCCTTTACCCCATCCTGATTATAATCCGTAACGGCGATGACATTCCCAACGCCGGCACCAACGCCAGCCAAGCCGCTCATGAATCCGGTTGCTCTAAAAGTCCCATCGCCATTGGCAATGCGCGTCGATACCCCTCCTGCTTGATCAACCAGGACGAGATCCTTATATCCGTCATCGTTGAAGTCATGTGCCTCGAAATCAACACCACCGTTTGGTGCGTCGATGAGGAAGGAGTTTGAGAAGGTCAGAGACCCCTCGTTGTGTAAAAGGAAACCCGATCCGGAGACAGCTTCTTCGTAGAGAATGTCATTTTTCCCATCTCCATCAAGGTCGACTATCTTCACATCAATTACCGCACTTGCAGCCACCACAATCGTAACCTGAGCCCGAAAGGTTCCATCTCCGTTCCCAAGGGCATAGCTTACCGATGAACCGGTAAAACTGCCGCTGACAACATCGACAATTCCATCCATGTTAATGTCGCCTACATCAACATGCCGATTATCCGTGACTCCGGCGTATTGAATCCCCTTACGGAATGAGCCATCACCATTTCCGAGTCGAACATTGAAGCCGTTCGAGCTAACAGAGCCGAAAACAAGATCAATATTTCCATCTCCATTAATGTCCGCGGACTTCCCCCGCCCCATGCTGGTGCTGTCTGCGTAATTGACACCGCTCCTGAAAGATCCGTCTCCATTGCCGAGAAAGATTGAGGTGTCAGCCAAATTATCGATTACGGCGACATCGAGATTGCCGTCATTGTTAAAATCTGCCGCTTCCGCATATGCAGCTGTTCCCGTATCGGCACCCGGAACACTAAGGGTCTGGATGGTCTGAAAAGTTCCCGTTCCAATGTGACGTGAGGGAAGGTCAGACCCGAGAATTATCTTCAAGGCATTGTCCTCCCCATATCCACCCTGAAGACTCAGTGAAAAAGCGGAGCTTTCGAGCAGGGAAAGTCCGTTGAAGTTCGTAGTTGTTCGGATACGGCCGTACTCTGCTCGGAGGGCTTGCGCCTCGGCATCGAGTGCCTGTCGCTGCTTCAGTGTGAGCACTCCGTTTGCGGATTGCGATGCGAGCTCTTGTAGGCGAGAGACGATGCCGGAGAGGGAGCCCAGGGCTCCCTCGTAGACAGCGAGCAAACTACTGCCATCGTTTAGGTTGCGTATCCCCTGCGTGTAAACTTTAGCGTCAACGGAAAGCAGGGAGGAAATTGCAAGACCTGCGGCGTCATCCGATGCTCGAGTGATGCGCAATCCGGAACTTAAGCGTTCAAAAATCTTCTCTAGACCCCGATTGGTCTGAGAGAGATATCGCTGCGTCTGAAGCGAAGCGACATTCGAATTGATTTTGATACTGCTACTGCTCAAGCTTCCTTACATCCCTCGGCGCACAGCCCATCATTGGACGCTATGCCATTAGATCATCGGCTCTTTCGATCGTCCAAAACAGAACATTCATCGGCCGGGGATTATCGAGAGATTACAGAGAGATAGGAAGGCAACGGAACTCATTGCCGCACGTGAACTCGAAGTAGACCCGCAGAGGATTGTCACAACAGGGTTTCCGATCTGATGGCATCGAGACAAAGAAGCGTCAGCCTGATTCGCTAACTTCTCAAAAGCGAGATCACCAATTGCGGGTGCAGTTTGCCTGGCTCAATACCGCCGCTCCAGCCTGTTGGAGAGACGTCGACATTCGATCCCGCGTTGAGGCCGGCAAACAGATCTACCTGCCGGATGATTACGATCGAAATTCCCGCATCGATCACGATCGGAGCATACTTATAAGTTCAGGGATTGAGCTCTACCTTGTAAGGGAGCACGATATCATCCGGAGATGGGCCGTTTCCGCCGCATCCGATTATTATCGCGACACCGATGGTCACAAGCCAGGCCGAAAGATGAACATTCAGCGCGGAGCTAGAGGTAAATAACCTTCTCATAAGCCCGTTGAGAGATGGGGATCTGAGAGAACTTCAGCAGAGAGATTGATGCGGCCTAAACGCCACTGGTCGCGAAGATCTTTACGCTGAGCCTGCTCATAAAGCGCTTCCACGAGCAGTTAGGAGGCGAGGAGCCGAATGGCGGTTTCCCCCGCGGCCTAGCGATACTTTCGAGCAATCTCAAGCAACGACAATTGCCCATCCGCAGCTTGGAAAGAAGGAATTCCATTGTAAAGCTTCTTAGGATCCTCACGAGTAAAGGCGAGCGCATATCGGGCGGGAAACCCAGCGCGAAACTCGAAGCTTGATTGTTGCAACTGGAATTTGAAATTCGTTTCAGCGATCCCCGCAGCTTTAGATTTTAAAATTGCATCGACTAACTCTCCAGCTCCCATGAGTTTATAAGAAAGCTCCTTTGCTTGGCAGAGATCCTTGGAACTGAGAATATTTGCTTTCTCTTCCTTCGTTATCATTTGAAGGGCCTCAGCACGATCGAGGTTATATTTAATATCCCTAACGGCAGAGTTCAGATCATTGACGCTCGTGGGTTGCTCTATCTTCTTTGCTGAACAGAAACTTGCCATAACATCCGCTTATTTTGCCTGCTAAAGTTATTGCAGTCAGAGCACCAGCGTGCTCTCCCTCCAGGAACAATGATTTCAGAAAGGGGCTACCTGATCGTAAGACGTGCAATCTGTAAGAATAGGATAGAATCACGGCCAACTCGCGCCAAAGTTTGCCTGGCTCAATACCGCCGCTCATCAGATCCACTTCCCGATTGTCATGCGCAGCCAGGGGTCTTATCTGTATCGCAATCGTGGCTGCCAATCCGGAATGATTCATGGAACTAACTTTCAGAGACATCGGCCGAGACATTGAGCGCTGGATGCACGCCTATGGCACGCCCGATACCTTAGAGGGGACGGGAACAAAGGTTCTCCGGGGATTGGATAAGGCTGAATCTTTTGTCTTGGATGCCTATTTTCAGCGCAAGGCGTACGACGCTCTGATTGCCCACGTCGTCGGATTCAATCAAATCGTCAATTACGAGAATCCACTGCTTACGCGTTTGACGGAAGCGCTTGTTGCCGACAAGGAGCTGGCGAAAATCAACAAGCTTTGGCGAGGAGTGATTGCAAAACGAAAGATCGGTTATTTCGAAACTGCGGCGTACCATAAAAAAATGCCTGACAAGGTTGCGGCCGAGAAAGTCGAGCGTGATAAAGCGTGGGTTTCTAAGGGGTTCAACGACTATGCGAACACTGTTGAGAAGTTAGGCGGTGCCGAAGCGAAACGTGGAGTGCTGACCGAGCTCGCGGATTTTGAAGAGGGCAAGAGAGCCAAAATTAAGGGAACACCCGACCCACGGAAGATCGACGAAGAGCTCTTCTGGTCGCTGATCGCAGATAGCTCCGCACCAACAGTCTCCGAACATCTTGAAGCTCTCGCTTTTG
>CAYOAK010000091.1:5591-6916 GCA_964401925.1 uncultured Bdellovibrionales bacterium
AGAAGTTTAAAGGCACTTCGATTCAACAATTCGTCACACTTTTGGCCGACAAAATGTTGTTGAGTTACCACTGGGACATTTGGGCACTGGCTTTTTTAGCCCAGGATGGGTGCTCTGACGACGCTTTCGAAGGGTTTCGAGCGTGGCTGATTTTGCAAGGGAGATCGATTTTCACGGATGCCGTCAGTGATGTGAGCCAGATAGTCCATCACGTTCCATCAGGCCTCGCTACGGACGCTCAACAGTTGTTACTCGTTCCCGAGATTGCCTATGAAAGACGAGTTGGCAAACCTATGCGTCCCCGAAGGACCAAAGTATTGAGCACTCCGCACGGTGAAAAGTGGGAGGAGGCAGAACTGCCGCAGCGATACCCAAAGTTGTGGAGGTTCTACGATCGACGCTAGGACCACGCGTAGATTTGGTTCCTTGCGAGAACCTTTCATCGGCAAGCGATTTTCCCAAGGATATGCCATGTAATGAATTCGAATGTGATATCGCCCGGCAATCCACCAGCAAGAGATAAGATGAACTCACTCCCCGAGTGTCCGAAATGCACCTCGAAACTCACCTACGAAGATGAGCTTCTCTATATTTGTCCCGAATGCGCGTTTGAGTGGTCCAAGGTTACCGCCCCCCCGGAGACCGGCGAGGGAGAATCGGAAACGGTTGTTAAAGATGCAAGCGGTAACGTTCTCCAAGACGGGGACACCGTCACCGTTATCAAGGATCTCAAAATTAAGGGTTCTTCTTCCGCGCTGAAGGTGGGAACCAAAGTCAAGAATATCCGCCTTGTCGACGGCGATCATAATATCGACTGCAAGATCGAAGGCATCGGTGCCATGAAACTGAAGTCAGAATTCGTGAGGAAGCTGTCATAGCGTCGAAGTGTTCAGGAACTTGAAGATCCGCCCGAGGACCGGGAAGTTCGGATCGATGAGCTCGGGTGGAATCTTGTGTACGATGCTTCGATGAAGCTCCGGCAACTTTGACCAGTGAAGCGCCTGTTTCAAGTGATGCGCTGTGTGGCAGCCGAGATTTCCACTGACAATATTGTAATACCGGTTCGTGATATTGTGCGACGCATGAAACGGGTCGTCTGTGTCCAGCCCGGCATGGTGGTAATAAGTCACCCAACATGTTCCGAAATATACGAGCGTCATCGGAATCAGGAATACGATCATCCCGTTTTGAAAATCGTGCCAAAGGAGCAGCGCAAGGAGCAGTAGGTTTGCGATGCCCATCGCAGTAAAATCTTTCCGATGCTTCGGGTAGCGCCGGCCAACTCGAATCGCCCGTAGATATCCCGTAAGGCCGGTGATCAGCGT
>CAYOAK010000091.1:6926-12921 GCA_964401925.1 uncultured Bdellovibrionales bacterium
GTATTCAACGACTCCCATGGTTCGTCCATCCGCATGCTTCCAGCGGGATTCATCCGTCTTCTGATCGAGATAATGCACATGGTGGCCGAGATTGTGGTGGAGCACCCACACGTTCGTAGTGATGCCGGTGTGAAAGGTATAAACAATTTCCAGAAGCCGATTCAGAATCGTTTGGTGAAACGTGGGTACATGCTGATGATGATGGTTCCAGCAGGCGATGAAGATCTTCAGACAAAGGCCGAAAAGCAGCCAGGCGATCAGAATCGGAAGGGCGCTCGCCAGAAAGTACACAACCAAATCACAGATAAATAGCGAGGCTATCAGCGTCACCGGCAGTCGATCCTCCTGATAACGCAGGCACTTCATGGCACACCCGTCGTTCGGTTCATGGCTTCCAAAAACATGGGGATAGGCCGGCATTGGGGTCCCCAGATTCAATGCCGGCAGGTCACTTTCTTAACCTTCTGAGGAGGTTAGCTTCTAGGCCCAAAATATAAAGCGCTTCTAAATAGATGCCGACGAATATACGCCGCACGCTAGGGATGCGTTTCTGGCCAAAGGGAGGCCTTTGTCCGGGATGCGGCCGCTGTGACCATGGGAAGTACTCTCTCTATCAATACGAACCTCGCCTCGCTCGGCGCGCAGCGGCAGCTGGGTTCTGCATCCGCTTCTCTTGGAAGAAGCTTCGAACGGCTCTCTTCCGGGCTCCGCATCAATCGGGCGGCTGATGATGCCGCAGGCCTTTCGATCGGCTCGTTGCTGAACGCCGATTCAAGGGTCTTCAATCAGGCCGTTCGAAACGTCAACGACGCGGTCAGTGCGTATAATGTCAGTCAAGGCGCGATTTCTCAGCTGTCGAGCATCCTCACACGCATCACGGAACTCGGAACTCAATCGGCAAACGGCGTGTTGTCTCCGACCCAACGATTGCCGTTAGATGCCGAGTCTCAAGCGCTTCGCAATGAGTTCAACCGGATCGTGTCTACGACTCAGCTCAATAATCTACCACTCTTGAGCGACCCCGCGAGCTTCCTCAACGTTCAAGCAGGCTACAGTTCTGTCACCCTCCCAATGGCGCAACTGCAACTTGGTGGACAGGGGGACGCAACATTCGATGCCCCGACGGCATATGGCTCCGCGGGAACGCTAGCGAACGGCCTGGTAGGGATGGACTTTGATATGAACGGCACGATCGACGTTGCCATCAACGATCAAGCCGGGTCGGCGGTGCGGCTCTTTCTGAGTAACGCAGATGGGACATTACTCGCGCCATCCGTCTTGGGGGGAGCCAACTCGGCAGCCTCCATCGCGGCGGGGGATATCGATGGAGACGGAGATGCAGATATCGTTACATCGAGCTATCTGGCCGCAGTCCGGATCTTCAAGGCCAATGGGAATGGAACCTTTCTGGCGCCGGTCAGTGTCGGGAACTTTTCCGGTGTCTCATTTCGCGCACTCAATATCGGCGACGTTAACGGTGACGGCTCGGCAGATATTGTTGTGGGCGGATACCAATCGCAGCGAATGCTCGTGTATCTCGGAACAGGCTCGGGCAGCTTCGGCAGCCCCCTCACCGCGGTCCTTGGAAACAGGCCTCAGACAGCAAGACTCGCTGATCTGAATGGAGATAGCCGGCTCGATATTGTTGTCAGCACGAACGTCGACGTTGAAATTCTTCTCGCAAATGGCGATGGCACGTTTCAAGCGGCAATCACTTCATATACCGCGAGCTCACCGCTTGGCCTGCAGACTCTCGATTTCGACAATGATGGACTGATTGATATTGTCAGCGGCGGGATCAATGCGCTTCGGTTTCAGCATGGGAACGGGAACGGCACTTTTCGTGCGCCGGTGAGCTTCGCGACCTTCACGTCCGTGGATTCTCTAAGCGCAGGCGATATGAATGGCGACGGCTCTCCGGATATCATCGCGACAAGCGTCACAACACCAGCGGTCAGAGTCTATCTGTCAAACGCCGACGGAACCTTCCTTGCGGGCACCTCCTATGCGACTCCGGTGACTCCTCGAGCCTCGATGGCCAAAGATCTTAACGGCGACGGAATTCTCGACCTTTCTGTCGTTTCGGATGCTCCGGGCCCGGCGAGTTTGAACGTTTTTGTCGGGAACGGCGTGGCGACGGCAATTCTTCCGGCTTTCTCCCTGCGGACGAAGCTCGACTCGCTTTACGCGTTAAATATGCTGGATAGCGCACTGACACAGGTCAACTTGGCGCAAGGTCAGTTGGGCGGATCTCAGAGCCGTCTGGATACGGCAGCACGAGTATTGACCCGCGGCGGCGACGATTCTCTCCAGGCGGCAAGCCGTATTATCGACGTGGACGTTGCAGAGGAAGCGGCATCACTTGTTTCGTTTCAAATTAAGCAACAATCCGCGTCTGCGATTCTGGCGCAGGCGAACCTACAGCCGGAGCTGGCTCTTCGACTCCTTCAGTCACTTTAGAACATGGGCAATCGCGGGTTTCACGGCGCTATGAGTCGCAATTTTACTAACCAGCCTCCAGTGAAACGCAACTCCGAGGAGTACTGCAAAATGGAAGAGCTCGTGTGACCCGAACACTCCCGGGATAATTGTGGGAGAATGAAAGAGCTCGAAGGCCGTCCCCAGCGTGTAAGAGGCCGAACCTTGAAGGAGAGGTGCAACAAGCTCCATTCCAAATCTTTGCCAAACCATTCCGCAGGATATCGCTCCGAGCCAGCCCATTAGGAGATAGATCGAAAGCCCGAGCTCCGCAGATATCCGGGAGAAATAAACCGATTTGAGAATTATGCCGGTGATGGCGATCGACCAGATCAACAGAAGAGGTGCCCAACGCCTGGCTCCCCGAAATAACAGAGCGTGGATGGGGGTGAACGTTCCCGCGATTAAAACAAAGATTGCCGCGTGATCGATATAAAGCAGGACGTTCCGCGCTCCGCTCTCGTAGGGAAGCAGGTGGTAGAGACCGCTGATCAAAAGTAGAAGGAAGGCGGAAGTGCAAAAAATACCAACTGAGATTCGCCTTCCGATATCTCCCTGGGTCAAACGCCACAAAGGAACGAACGCTACCACACAGCTTAACGCGCCCAGGAGATGCAAGAGCGAGCTTATGGGGTCGGCCAGTCCATAGAACGAAAAATGGTTCATGTATTGATAAGGAGACGCGCTCCGATCGCCCTAAATTCACTAGAACGGACCGTTGCCTCCGCACCGGCACTGAGGTTGTCCGCTTCAGTTGGAGACGCACAAATCAACCGCTTTCGGACCTGATTCGAGCAGCAACCGGTTGGATGAATCTTGAAAATCCCTGGAAATTATGAGGACCGTCATAATTCCCAGTTCAAGCTCAGACGATAATGCTCTTCGCAAAGGCGCTCCGAGTTCGTTCGACCGGAGCGCATTCATTTCTGAAAAGAAGAGGTCTATTGGCGCATATTCTCCTCCCTGTCGATTTTTCCAAAACTTCCCTGCGTGCCCTCGAGTTCGCAGATTGGCAGCTTGAGAATGGCGGGCGAGGATCGAGCGCGACTCTCGTCCACGTGATCGATCCGGGGCTCTGGCAATCGATGAGCGAGCTTTCCGGGATCGCCGGCCCTAGTCGCGGTCAGTGGAGTGAGATCGAATCGAACGTTCGAGAGAAGCTGCTGAAGATCGCGGACCGGCATCTGCCGGGGCGCGCCGTCCGAATAGCGGTCATCCGGCGACGAGGTTCGGCCGCGGAGACGATTGTGCGGTTCGCCCAGGAAGAAGATTTCGATTCCATCACACTCGCAACCCATGGGCGCACGGGACTTAGCCGACTCTTGATTGGGAGTGTTGCGGAGCGAGTACTCGGAAGCTCTACCCTCCCGACGTGCGTCGTTCCTTGCATGGATCAGACCACGAGGAAGCGTAAAGCAAAGAGAATGCACATTGTGGCGCTGACGGATCTTTCTCCAGAAAAGAATCGCTTCTTCAAGTTTCTCCGCAACTCACTGAGCCATCTGAAGGGACAGGAATACACACTCCATCTGGTGAACATCGTGGAAGATCTGCTGGTCGCCTCCTACCATCTCCCCCTGGGTTGCGACGCGGAAGAGATTTGGGTGGAGCGGGAGGAAGCCGCTCGAGCGAAGCTGGATGCTCTGCGAGACCGATATTTCCCAGGACAGATCGTCCTAACCACTGCTATCCGGCAGTACGACTCAATTTCCAATACGCTTCTCGATTTTGCTCAAGGGCATCGTGCAAATCTCATCATCGTCGGCAAACACAAGCGGAAGGGAGTCGATAAATTTGTGCTTGGAAGAGTCGCCGATCGAGTCGTGCGTTATGCGAGCTGCCCCGTAGTCGTCGTACCTCTCTGAACCAGAGAGACGGCGGGAGTGCTCACTCCAAAAGAGAGCATCGTACTCTCAGACCGGGAGACCTGCATTCCCTTGAACCGCAGGGCGGTCCGATGGCATCCACGGCATGGAATGGGCTGCAGCAATCGCCTCGGTAAGCAAAGGAGCGACATCACACAAAGTGATCCTCGAATCAAACGGGACACTCAACTCGGAGGTGTTTGCGACAAAGATTCTCGTCACACCGAGGTCCCAGAGCCGCTGCCAGCCGTTGCCCGAAAACAGTCCGTGCGTCACCATCGCGGTAATAGACTTCGCCCCCAGTTTTTGGAGCTCCATTGCACAGGCGCAGAGCGTAGAGCCGCTATCGAGAATATCGTCGATTATTACCGCCGCTTCATTAGAGCGTCCATGCAGTTCGAGCGACACCATCCCGTCGCGGCGCGCTTTATGACCATGAACAATCGGCTCGGAACGGCCGAGGGCGGTCCGAACCGCCTCACAACGACTTGTCGCGCCGATATCCGGAGCGACAATGGTCACGTTTCCCGGCAATTCCCTGGCGATTATCCGGGCAAACGTCGGAGCCGGAAGGATGGAGACAATTGATCCGCCCATTGACTCGATAGCCAGTGCGCTATGAATGTCGAATGTATACACGCGGCCGATTCCTGAGCTTCGCAGAATGTGGCCAGCCCAGTGGGCGCCAAAGCTTTGCTTTGCTTCTTCGTGCTCCTGCCGTGCATAGGCCATGTATGGAATCACGGCTTCGATCGTCCTCGCTCCGTGATGCTCGAGAGTGTGGGCGAGCATCGACATCAACAATAGCTGTTCATCCGCGGGCGCAATGTTTCCCACGATCATGCAAGATTGATCTTGTACAGGATCGTCAAGTTCGATTGTCCATTCCTGATTCCTAAAGCGTCGAGCATGGAAACAACGCTTCATTCCGTTCGGAATCGCGGAGACGAATTGATCGTTTCCGTTGAACGCAAATACCTCAATGCGGGATGACGACTCAGTGTCACGGTACATTGTCATGAGCTTTCTCCAGATTGGGCTGCTTTCCGGCGCCATGCAGCTCTTTCGAATGGCAAGCTTCCGGGCCGTACAGCCTCGACAAAATGCGAACGACCTCGGCCTCCTCAATCTGCGAGAAATCGTCGAAGTATTCTCCGAATCCACTCATCACTTCAGGCCGGTGAAGCGAGAGCACTTTATCGCAGAATTTCTCGACTGTGTTGACGCTGCGCGAACTGGCAACCGGGACAGCCACGATTACCTCGAACGGCTCTTTCGTGCGGATGAACTGGATCGCGGCCACGACGGTCGAGCCGGAGGCCATACCATCGTCCACAAGCACGACCGACCTGCCTTTGACGGACGCTGCCGGGCGAATCTGCCGTAACAGCTCCATTCTCCTCTCAATCTGCTGAAACTGTCTCCGCTGCTCCTCTTGAACGTAGGTGGATGTGCTCAGCCCAGCGAACCAGTCGACGTCGGGATCAAAGTAGACGTCATTATTCTCCGAGATCGCCCCGACCTGGATCTGAGGGTGCCAAGGGGCCCGAAGCTTTCGAACGAGAACGAAGTCGAGCTCTGCGCGGATATGCTTCGCAACGGCCTCGCCGACGACGATTCCGCCCGGCGGGATCGCTAGCACAAGGGGCCGG
>CAYOAK010000092.1:0-3256 GCA_964401925.1 uncultured Bdellovibrionales bacterium
ACGCCTGGACCGCCCCGCTCTGATCCGCCTTTGTCGCGCTATCGAGCGGGAAGAGCGCAAATCCGGCGAGGAACCGGAAGATCGAATACGGAACACTCATCTTGCTCAGCGGCCGGAAGCTCTGCCCGCCCCCTTGCGAGATCGCCGCCAGAACCTTTAGCCACGGGAGGAAACAGATCCCGGCGATTGCGAACGCGCCGAGAGCCAACAAGAAGGCTTTCCGCTCCCGCTTCACTTCAAATAGCAGGGCGATCCCGACCCCGAGCGCGAAGAAGGCGTAGTAGTAGTGTGTATAGAGTCCGCAAATCGCGACCAGCGCGAGCATCGCCGCCCGGCCGACCGTAAACCCGGACAACGGTAGCAGCAGCCAAAGGGTCAGCACGCACTCAAAGGCGAGCAACGAATACATTCGCCCCTCTTGGGCAAAATAGATCGGATACTCGAGAAAGCCGTAGAGCAAAGTCGTCACCATCGCGGGCGTCTCTCCCAGGACCCGGTGAACGAGGCTGAATAATGTCAGGAGTGCTGCAGTGTCGATGAGCGCAGAAAGTAAGCGAAGAGTGAACTCATCCGGTGGGGCGCCCAGGAGCCCGGCAATTCGAAAGTAGATGTGCAGCAAAAGGTAATAAAACGGCGGTGTGTGACTATCGAACCCCGCCCCTGTAAGGATCGCCCCAACGCTCTTCGACGCGACCTCGATGCTGGTGTACTCATCGAGCCAGAGGCTAAACCGCGAGAGCGCAGAGAAACGGAGACAAACGGCAATGGCGATGAGCACGACGAAAAGCCTGTTTCTGAGGAACTTCTCCTTCTCGCCCAAAATTACCGTCATCTGTGTGGTGCTCGCCCTTGTGATGGTCCGACTCTCCCTGTGGCAGTGGGATCGTTACAAGTGGAAAGTTGACCTCGTGAAGACCTACGAGGCGAATTCGACCGCTCCCGCGCTCAATTTTCCGCTGAACGGCACCCTTCCTGAAGATTATGAGCAGGTGCTCCACCGCAAGGTGAAGCTCGCCGGCCGCTACGATTACTCGAGGCAAGTGATCGTTCTGAATCGGAAACACGGCAACGAGCAGAATGGGGTCGAGCCCGGTCATTTTCTCCTCACCCCGTTTCTCGTGGACGGAACCGGCCGCGCAGTGATCGTCAGCCGCGGATTCATCCCGTTCTCCGATCGCACGCCCGACACTTGGGAGAAATACAACTTCGAACCGGAAGCAGAAACGCTCTTCGGCGTCGTAAAGCAATCGATTACGCCGATGCTGCTCGGGCCGAAGAATCCGCGTGTCGGCGGTAAGGAGCCGTTTCAAACAAAATGGTTCTACGAAGAGATCGGAAAGATGGCGGAGCAGCTTCCCTATCCTGTGATGAGCGCAGTCTTTATCCAGCGGCTCGGGAATCCCCCGTCCGGTAACTATCCGGCGGAGGCGGTGTCAATCGAGGTGCCCCCTTCAACTCACTACGGCTACACGATCGAGTGGCTTGTGCTGGCTATCTTTACTCTGCTGGTGGGGTTTCTGCTGCAAGCGTTTCCTTGGTACCGGAGCTCGCGCTACCGGCGGGGTCCGTCTGCAGCCCCGGTCCTGGATTCCGGGTTCGTTCCATCCGAAGAAAACGCTTCTCCAAGCGAGCGAGTGCTGCACTAGGAAGTACTGTCAGCACGACCCCGCAGACGATCAGAAGCGCGATCACGACAAATCCAAAACCGAGTAGTCCGTTCATTGCCGCACCCTTACCAGCCCCGACTCGACGTACAAAACTCCTAAGATGGCGGCAAACTCAGGGGGAAAAGAGATACAGCTCGGCCCAGGGCGTCCTCTCTCCGGTCAGGGCTCCAGTACGCAGTGAGGCCCCGATAGACAGCTATCCACAAATCATAGTAGTTACAATGCGTTATGCGGTTCAAATTCGTCGCTCTTTCGGTAATGCTGGTTCTCTGCGCGCTTGACGCGCGGGCGAACATCGATCCGCTGATCGTCGAGAACCAAACCGGGATCGATGATCACCGGGGCGCGCAGATCGATATGTCGCTGAAGTTTACCGACGAAAACGGACGCGTTGCTCCGCTGAAGGACCACATCCTTCAAAACCGGCCGTTTCTTCTCGCTCCGGTTTACTACTCCTGTCCGCATCTCTGCACTTTAACGCTGAACGGCGTAACCGAGCTTCTCAAAGAGATCAAACTGACTCTGGGCAAGGAATTTTCGGTCATCGCCTATTCCATTAAGCCCGAGGAAACAGTTGAACTCGCAAAAAAGAAACGTGAAAACTATCTGAAGGCACTCGGTCCCGCGGTTCCCGGCCACGAAGCGTGGCATTTTCTGACCGCCGACGCCGAAACAATCAGCAAGCTCTCCGCTTCAATCGGCTTCCGCGCCATGCGAGATGGTGAGGACTATGCGCATGCGGCGGCAATCCTCGCGATAACCCCGGACGGCCGGATCTCAAAATATCTTTACTCGGTGGTGTATGAGCCGAACGATGCCCGGACCGCGCTTGTAGACGCTTCCGAGGGCCGGATCGGGTCAATTGGCGAGAGAATCTTTCTCTTTTGCTTTCGCTATGACCACTTCAGTGGCAAATACACACCGATAATAATGAACATCGTGCGGGTGGTGAGCGCGGGTGTGGCGATCCTGCTGCTGGGAACGCTGCTACTGCTACGACTGAGGGAGGTAAGGAGCCTTGGCAAGATTGCTTGATTGGATGCCCGTGCAGGGCTCGACCTTTGCTGCAGAGGTCGACTTCCTAAACAACTTTATCTCGTGGACGGCGGCCGCCTGTACGTTCGGGATCATCGGAACGATGATCTACTTTGCGATCCGCTATCGCCGCCGCACCGAGCATGATGTCACGCCGCAGATCCGGCACAACGCGACCCTCGAAACTCTTTGGACGGCGATTCCGACCATCGTCTGCATCTTCGTCGCCTATTACGGGACGATGAGTTACGTGGACATGCGAACACCTCCGGCAAACGCGATCGAGATCGGCGTCCGCGGCTATCAGTGGGCCTGGGAGTTCACCTATCCGACCGGCAAGAAAGAGGGCGAAGAGCTCTGGGTTCCGATCAACCGTCCGATCAAATTCATCATGAAATCGGATGACGTTACTCACAGTTTCTTTGTCCCGGCGATGCGCTAAAGCCCGCCGATGATTGATCGCGGTCGCCGCATTTTCCTTCGTTCCGCTTCGCTGGCCAGTTCGGCGCTGGTGTTGAACACCATCCTCCCCGGCTGGGCGGCCAGCGCCGCGA
>CAYOAK010000092.1:3266-12890 GCA_964401925.1 uncultured Bdellovibrionales bacterium
GTTACTCACAGTTTCTTTGTCCCGGCGATGCGGACAAAGGAGGACGTGATCGCCGGTGCTTACCACTACATGTGGTTCCAGCCGACGAAGCTTGGAACATTTCCGATTTTCTGCACCGAATACTGCGGCCTCAACCACTCCGGCATGCTCGGTAAACTGCGCGTCGTGACCCAGGCGGAATTTGATGACCACATCAACGACCGCACGAAGGGCGAGCTTTCTCCGGAAGAGATCGCAAAGCAGGTCTACGTCAACAAGGGCTGCAAAGGGTGTCACAGTCTCGACGGAACAGCCGTTGTGGGACCCAGCTGGAAAGGGCTCTTCGGTACGGAGCGTGAGTTCGCCGACGGCACCAAGGCAGTCGTCGACGAGAACTACATCCGTGACTCGATCCTGAATCCAAACGCAAAGGTCGTAAAAGGCTATCAGCCGCTTATGCCCGCGCTGCAACTGAAGGACGACGAGATAAACGCAATCGTCGCGCTCCTAAAGACTCTCAAGTAGGAACACCATCGCCATGGCAACCGCCGCTGGAACAGCAAACGAAACTTCGCACGGCGGACACGCCGGCGTAGAGAAGAACTACCTCAATGCTGAGCCGGGTTTGAAATCCTGGATCATGACCCACGACCATAAGCGGCTGGGTCTGATGTATCTCCTCTCGATCATCGTCTTCTTCATGCTTGGCGGTCTGTTCGCCCTGCTGATGCGTTACAACCTCTGGTACAGCGGCAATGTCGCCGGCGGCGCGGGACAGGCGAAGCCATTTTCGAACGCGACCTACAACACGCTCTTTAGTTCTCACGGGATCTCGATGATCTTCCTGTTCATCGTCCCCGGAATCCCGGCAACTCTCGGGAACTTCCTCTTGCCGTTGATGATCGGTGCGAAGGACGTCGCCTTTCCGCGGCTGAACCGGTTCAGTTACTGGCTCTACCTTGCCGGCGCGATTATCGGGGGAATCGGTCTCTATCTCGGGCCGGACACGGGATGGACCTTCTACACCCCATACTCGATTCAGAACGGCTGGAAGGTCACCACCATCGCATTCGCAGCATTTGTTCTCGGATTCTCTTCGATTCTGACGGGCCTCAACTTCCTTGTGACCATCCATAAGATGCGCTGCCCGGGAATGACCTGGGACCGCGTTCCACTCTTCGTCTGGTCGCTCTACGGAACATCGATTCTGCAGGTTGTTGCAACGCCGGTTATCGGGATCACAATGTTGCTCCTGGTCGTCGAAAACGCCCTGAAGATCGGTGTCTTCGATGCAAAGCTCGGAGGTGACCCGGTGCTGTTCCAGCACTTCTTCTGGTTCTATTCCCACCCGGTCGTCTACATCATGATCCTTCCGGCATTCGGAGTGATCAGCGAGATCATTCCGGTGTTTTCGCGGAAGCCGATCTTCGGATACAAGGCGCTCGTTTGGGCAACCCTCGGAATCGCAGCGATCAGCTTCGTCGTTTGGGGCCACCACCTGTTCGTCGCCGGAATGTCGAATGAGGCGCGGTATATCTTCTCGATCCTCACCTTCCTCGTGGCGATTCCGACCGCGATCAAGGTCTTTAACTGGGTCACGACAATGTATCGCGGCTCAGTGACCTTCGATACGCCGATGCTCTACGCCCTTGGTTTCGTATTTCTGTTCATGATTGCAGGCACGACGGGAATTCACCTTGGAACACTCAGCGTTGACGCGCACTATCACGACACCTACTTCGTCGTTGCGCACTTCCACTACACGATTCAGGGCGGCGCGGTGATCGGACTATACGCCGGACTGCACTTCTGGTTCCCGAAGATGTTCGGCCGGATGTACAATGTCCCGCTCTCCAAGTGGGCGTTCTGGATTCTCTTCATCGGATTCAACGGAACGTTCATCCCGCAGTTTGCGCTCGGAATGGAGGGGATGCCACGCCGCTACGCGGACTACCCGATAGAATTCCAGTCGAAGCACCAGCTCTCGACCATCTTCGCCATGATCAACGGCCTCGGATACATGCTCGTCCTTGCGAACTTCTTCTACTCGGCGTTCAGGGGTAAGCCGGCGCCGGCAAATCCGTGGAACTCACTTTCCCTTGAGTGGCAGACACCGCCGATTCCAAAGACGGACAACTTCGACAAGATCCCGGTCGTTACCGATTGGACTTACGGCTACGGCGTTGAGGAGGAACATAACGCCCAAGGTGGACATCAAAACAAACCGATTAAGGACGAGGCGCACATCCATGACTAGTACCTCTGCAACCGTCGACGATTCGCACGGGCATGGACACGGCCACGGGCCTCTGCCTCCAGGGCATTTCCATCACCTGGAGCCGGAGCAGGCTTATCACGCCTCCATTTTCGGGATGTGGCTCTTTCTCGCCACAGAAGTCCTCTTCTTCGGCGGGCTGTTTGCTGCATTCGCCGTCTTCCACGGCCAATACCCCGAGCTGTTCCACGCCGGCGCGAAATCGCTGAACTGGAAACTCGGCGGACTGAACACCATAGTGCTGCTCCTCAGCTCCTACTTCATGGCGCGCGGCGTGGATGCTGCGCAGCACGGACAGAACAAGCCGGTCATCAAATGGCTGACGGGGACGTTCATCTGCGCCGGGATCTTCATGGTCGTTAAGTACATCGAGTACACGACAAAGTTTGAGCACGGGATCTTCCCGCAAACGAACCTCTTCTATGCGCTGTATTTCTGCCTAACAGGGCTTCACGGGATTCACGTTGTTGTCGGCATGTGCGCCGTAGGGTGGATTATGGCGCTCGCGAAACGGAATCTCTTTAGTGAGACCTACTACACCCCTTGCGAAGTCGTTGGCCTCTACTGGCACCTTGTCGACCTTGTTTGGATCTACCTTTTCCCACTTCTGTATCTCATCGGCTGAGCACTATGCATCACGGAACTTGGAAACGACTCGGCGACGGCACCCTTCTCACTCAAGACGCTGACGAAGGCCTCGGGCACATCGTACCGAAGAAGGTCTACATGAACATTCTGCTGACGCTGATGTTCCTGACCATCGTTACGGTCGCAGCATCACGATGGGACTTCGGGGCGTGGAACACCGTCATCGCGATGGTGATTGCTTCGGTGAAAGCGCTTCTCGTTGCGCTGTTCTTCATGCATCTGAAGTTCGAAGGAAAAGTCGTGATTATGTACGCGATTTATCCGCTCATCCTTTTGTTCCTCCTCATCGGCGGAACAGTCAGGGACGTGGAAAAACGCGAACATCCGGTTCCTTCGAATGCGCAGCTCGCCGCCGAGCCAACTCGCGCACCTGTGGCCTCGCACGACACGCACCATTAGCGCATTCGCCGTACGAGATGTGCTCCACTGGGACCGCGGACGTCGGACCAATCACCCATTGGTGTAGCTTCGTGGTGACGCGCCTAGGTGATTGGTCTTCTTCCACCACCCCCAGTTTTGCTTCGCAAAACTCCGCCCCCTGAAAGGGGGCATCAAATCAGAAAAGTTGCCCCACTGGGTCCGCGGGCGTCCTCGCCCGCTTGCCGGTTCATGCACGGGAACAGAGCTCCAATCTCCATTCGAGTTCGATCGCCTGGAAGCGGGACGCCCGCGGACCCAGTAATGAAAAAAAGACGTCCGGCAACTCATTGAGCTGCCGGACGCCTATGAACCGATGGTTACTTCGCCGGAGCTGCGGGAAGAGTGCTCCCCACCGCATCCATGAAGGCTGCCGCCGCTTGCGCGGATTTCGTCTTATCCATCAGCCCGGTCACGTTTAGATCCGCTTCCTTCTCCTGAACACGTCCGGCAGCTGAGGTCACCGTGTATTTGAATTTCAGAACCTCTGCACCGCCCGGAGCGTTATCCACCCAGGTCGCTGTGACGTTCTTCATCTTGTCTGCGTTTGCAGCGAGGAAATCGCTCACCATCTTATGGCCAGTCGAGGCCTCGGGCTTCAATTCGAAGGATGGTTTGCCATTGATATCCTTGAAGGAGTTCGACGCAGTCGCGGCGGCCACTGCTGGTGGCGGTTGCATACCCGCCGGTACACCTGGAGTCGAAGTCCGCGCCCATGCGGCCTGTGCCGTCGAATTAAGATCCACACCCATGAGCTTTGCGACGCCAACGAGCTCTTGAGTCTTCTGCCGGTACAGCGCTTGGCTCTTATCCGGATCCTTCATCGCCTTCGTATCGAACGGCAGACTCACCCCATTGACCTGTTTCCCGTCTTTAAAAAAGACGACCACACCCTGCGCTTCGTTCATGAACGGCCGATAGCCGACGAGCTGAAGCGCTGTCATAGCATTGAAAAATGTCACTCCCGGTGAAGGCTCAGTGCCGGTTCCGCGGGTCTTGAAATTGTCCGTCCGGAACTCTTTTCCATCTCCTGCGACCGAGTCGATGAACGCGGAGACGTTGCCATCCTGACGGCTCATCGCCTCGGCGCCCGACATTCCGACGCGGGTCGCACCGCCGCCGGGGAGCGGGATACCGGTTCGATTAATTGTGCCTACAACGGCCCCAACAAAGGCTCCACCTTTCTTTGGATCCGTCAGACCGGCATCCGCGAGGAGCACCGGCTCAATCGGTGCGGTCAACCCGGTACTTGCGGGGCCGGCGAATTTCTCAAATTTCGGCTCAGCCGCCTTATCAACTTTTGATTGATTGCTTAATCCCGTCGTAGTCATACCCTTACCCTTGCCTCTGAAAACCCTCTTTGACGTCTTCTCAGTTCTTCCGCGGAATCAGATTTCGAACCGCAGCTGCCTGAGCATCACTGTAGTTCTTTGCTTGCTCCGCGGCACTTGAATGCAGCATCGCATCATCCAGACCCAGCATCATTATACGACCTGAAGGGGCAGTGAGCTTAAGCGCCTTGCCTGCTCCCGTGTACGAACCACCTGCTTCCTTAAGCTCCTTCAAGCTCGCGACCAGTTGTGCATGTCCGGGGAGATCTCCGATCTTCATGTCTAATCCCGGAATCACGTTCGCATCAGCATCGGGCCCAGCTCCGCTGGTCTGAAGCGCCTTCGGCAGATCGAACTTCTTGTCCTTCAGATCTCTCGCAAGATTCCTTAGCGACTTAGCATCTGCTTCCGCTTCGTTCTTGTTGGCTTCGGTTGCGTGCACGCCGTAGGTTCCCAGCACCTGTTCGCCACGTTTCACCGTTAAGGTGTCGTTAGCGAATGAGACGGTCACACCGGACTTTTCCTTCACTGCTGCAATCAGCCCTTCAAGCTTCGTTCCGTTCTCAACTGTAAGGTTGAAGGACGTTGTCTCCGGACCCGCGCCAAGCGCGAGCTTTCGCTCAGTCGTCGTAACGGCGTTCTTGTTTGCCTTCGGAGCCTTCGCATCAAACTTCGTCGACTTCAGGTCCGCCTCAAGCGAGGAAAGAGCCTGCCCGTTTCGAACGCCGTGCGGTGCCTGTGTCTCGGTCAGAACATAGTCATAGGACGCGAGCTTTTGATTGCCGCGAGCGACAATCAGCTTCCCATTAACATGGTCAAGCGAAAGGCCCGGCTTCAAACCTGCGGCCAGTTCCCCTAGCTTTTTATTGTTCGCCTCGAGTCCGTTGACCTCAACATCCTTGCCGTTCAGCTTGACGGTCGCTTTCGCAGTCTCATGCTTCGCGGGCGGCGGATTGAAAAGTCCCGCGCGCGCATCGGCTTCGATCTTTTTAAGGGAGTCTGCGTTCGCTGATGCGTCAGCCTTAACGGTTTCCTTCTGCTTGTAATCGTAGGTGGCGAGCGTCGTATCACCGCGCTTCACCGTGAGCTTGTCATTCTCGTGGCTCACAACGATTCCCGGCATAGACTGAAGGCGTGCCAGTCCGGCGGAAACGCGTTTCGTGTTGTCTGCAACTCCGGTAAGCACAACATCCTTGTCGCCGATCTTCACAGTCGCTTCGGCAGTGGTGATGGCGTCGGGATTCCTAGCGGGAGCACCAGCTCCACGGCCGCCCGCCGTGCGTTCGGCTCTTTCGGCCGCGCCCTGTCCGAAGATCCGGTAGACACCACGCATGAACGTGCTGTCATGATCGGTTCGCGCACCGATCTTGTAAGCGACATTCATGTCAGCCGCGCTTGCGTCGTCCAGTGTGTAAACTTGCTTCTTTGTCTCGACGCCCTCGGCGTTTCGAACCGTGACAGTGTCTTCTTTCAAGCCGTGGCGCTTGCCGTAGACCTGGACCACTTTGTCCATGTCAGCCATCGCCTTTAGTTCGAGCTCACGGAATCTCTCGGGAGTTCCCTTACCCGCTTTCAGCTCTCCAAGGATAACTGCCTTTTCGGCATCGGCCCATTTTTCGAACTGGCCGTTCGATACATCTTTCTTCGTCCTTGCTACTTCTTCGATAGCTTTCGATCGAGCGCGTATGTGGGCGACCTGTTCGACCAGCGCATCTTCCATATTCGCGACATCTTTTGGCTTATAGCTCGAGGTGTTCTCAACCATGTGATCGAACCGGTCCCACCCTTGGTTCGCCATTGGGCCGTACCACTTGGTTGAGGTCCGAAGGTTGTCACGCAGACGCTTCTCTTCGGCAGCCCCGAGCAGTGTCGTGCGAGAGTTGCCGTGATTCGTATTCAGCGCTGCGTATTGTTCGTCCTTGAGCTTCCCTTCCGTCGTTACGAGCGTTTCCTTGGTGTCACCGTGCTTTGTGCCTTTGTCACCTCGTTCCTCGGCTTCGAATTTGTCTTTCGTTACGCGATGAGCCGTTCCGGGAGCCGCCGCAATTTCATTGTCGCGCTCGTCTCTTGTTTTGCGATGTGCCGTGCCGGGAGTCGCCGCAATTTCATTATCGCGCTCGTCTCTTGTTTTGCGATGTGCCGTGCCGGGAGCCGCCGCGACTTCATTGTCGAGCTTCGTTTGGATTCCCGCTTCGCGCAGTTTTCCGCGCTCTCTGTCGATGTAATCGATGATGGCATGCTTCAGCGTGGGCCCGATAACGCCGGTATCTTTCAGACCAAGCTTCTTCTCAATTTCTCGAGTGAGGGCAATCTCTCGTGTGGAGTAAGCGTCGGTGCCGTCATAGCGGCCCTGAACTCCGAGCATCTCGCAAAGCTCATTCAGCACCGGCCGCTCCCACTTGCCCGTCATCGTGACGAGCTTGTTGAACTCCCGATGATCTTTCGGATTTGCGAGTGTTTCGAGCGCCTTCGCTACTTGGTCCAGTTTTGCTAAATCAGCCATAAAACCTGTCTCTGAGATTACTAATGAGATTGCCGAAATTGAAGATCTGCGGAGAGCATCTATTCCGTTGTCGTTATTGAGGACTCGTAAGGCGCCGTAACATTAACCGATCGTGATCGATGTAGATTGCTGTAGTCAGCATCGGTTCGATTTGAAATTTACTGGAGGGGGGCCGGTTTAGATCCGGGTGATCCAACCTAAGGTATCGGAACTCTTCCCGAATTGAATCCCGGTCAATGCGGCGTAGAGACGCTCGGTCACCGGACCGGGGGCAGCGCCGAGAGATATGGTCTCCCCCGATGACGAAAGCCGGAAAGATCGGATGCCTGTGACAACCGCTGCCGTGCCGCAAGCGATCGCTTCCTGAATCCGGCCTTCCTTTATTCCGGCAAGAGTTTCGGAGAGCGACAGTTTGCGTTCTTCGACTTCAAGCCCGAGCGATGGTGCGATCTCGATGATACTCTGGCGGGTGATGCCGGGGAGAATCGTGTCCGTCAATCGCGGGGTCAGCAGAGTCTTTCCGCTGACGAAGACGATGTTCATGCCGCCCATCTCTTCGATCTGATCAGGGTCGGCGGAGTCGAGGAAGAGTGCCTGTGCACATCCAAGATCTTTCGCCTCGCGGATCGAGCGAAGCGATACGGCATAATTCGCGGCCGCCTTCGCACTTCCGAGGCCTCCACGAGATGCGCGTGAAACCTCTTGAGCGACGAGCACCTCGATCGATCCTGCGTTTCCGGGAGCGTTCTTGAAGTAGCTCCCTGTCGGGAGCGCGATGATATAGAACAGCAGCTCTTTTGCGCCGCGCACGCCGATGCACGGTTCGGTCGCAATCATCGTCGGACGGAGATAGAGATTCCCCGGATGCTCAGGGATGAAGTTTTTATTCGTGAGAACGACCCTCTTTACGGCCTCAAGGAAATGCTCAACCGGAAACTCCGGCATATCGAGCCGGAGAGCCGATTTATTCAGCCGCTTTGCATTCAGTTCGGGCCGGAAGAGAAATGCGCCGCCGCCCGGCGCCTTGTAGGCTTTCAGCCCTTCAAAGATGGCTTGCCCGTAATGGAAGACTATCGCCGCCGGATGTAATGTGAGCTCGCTAAAAGGGGCGATTTCCCCCTCCTCCCAGGCGCCGTTCGCGTAGCGGCAGGTGAACATATTTGCCGCAAACTTCTTCCCGAATTCCAGCTCCTGTGGGTTAATCGAGTAGTCCGGCTTGGCATCGACGCTATTATCTTTGATGAGAAACGGGGCCATTGGACAATTCTAGTTTTCTCAGTAGGTAGCAGCACACATAGAGTCAGACAATGTATCACAAAACGTTCCTTTCCGGGATTCTTACAGCCGCGATCGTGCTGCTCGCTGGCTGCAGCTCGAAGCAGAAAGCCGCACCGGCTGACCCAGCTGTACCGGGCGAAGCGGCCTCCGCTGCGGTCGAAAGCGATTCTCTGAAGCATACCCGGGGATTCGATGAAGACCCTTGGGAGCCGTTCAATCGGACGATGTTCCGCTTCAATGACACGGTCGATGCGTGGGTCCTCGAACCGGTGGCCAAGGGGTACGATTACGTGCTTCCCGGTTTGGTGAAAACCGGGGTCGGAAATTTCTTCGACAATCTCTGGCAGCCGTTGAGAATGATCAGCGCACTGTTTCAGCTGAAGCTCATTCAGAGCGGTGAGCAAACCGGTAGATTCCTCGTCAACTCGACCGCTGGAATCGCCGGCCTTATCGACGTCGCCAAACGAGTTGGACTTCCAAGACAGGACGAAGATCTGGGAACGCTGCTGGCACATTACGGAGTCGGCGCCGGACCCTATGTTGTGCTCCCCTTCTGGGGGCCATCCGATCTCCGCGATAGCTTCACGCGAGTCGGCGATCGGTTCCTGAATCCGATGTACTACGTTGACAACCTTTGGATTAGCGCGGGCGCAACCGCTCTTGAGGTGGTGGATCTGCGGAGACAGCTTCTCGATGCGACAGACGCGGGAAAGAAAGGGTCGTTGGACTATTACATCTTCCTGCGGAACAGCTATAAGCAGCGCCGTTTAAGCCTCATTTACGACGGTGAGCTGCCGGTAGATAGTGCGACGGAGTCCGTTGATCCGTTGGATGATCCGAACCTAAGTAAATGAACAACGCCACTATCATCTATCGCGAGGAGCTCACTCCGGAGCTCGCCATTATCCGGGTTGCGCCCGACGCCGGTGAGGTCCCCCCATTCGAGCCCGGTCAGTACGCAGAGCTCGCGCTTCCGGAGCTCGATGAACGCCCCGAGGAGGAGCGGAGGAAACTCGAACGCCGGGCATACTCGATTGCGAGCTCGCCCGCCTCCCGAGAGTATGTCGAGTTCTTCATTGTTCTCGTTCCGAACGGCAGCGTCACCCCGAAACTCTTCTCCCTTCCTGTCGGCGCCAGAGTCTGGCTGGGTCCGAAGATCATCCGGATGCTGCGCGCGCGGCAGATCGGCGAAG
>CAYOAK010000093.1:0-12027 GCA_964401925.1 uncultured Bdellovibrionales bacterium
CACAGTTCCTGACCTCTTTTCCTTAAGGCCTTAGCTTTTCTGGCTCTGCAGCAGGGTCTTCACCCGCGCTGCTTCACGCTTTGAATTCTCGATCTGTGCCGGATTCGTCAACTGACCGGCGCGCTTGCGGAAGCGCAGGTTCATCAGCTCATGCGCGAGCTCGGTATGGCGCTTCGTTAGCTCCTCACCGGACATCCCCTTCAGCTTCTTTCTCTGATCCTTCAGCTTCATACTTTCTCTACTTGAAGTGCTTACGCGAAACGAACTTCGTTTTTACGGGGAGCTTTGCAGAAGCGAGTGCGAATGCTTCCTTCGCAGTCTTCTCATCGACGCCGGTGATCTCGTACATGATTCGTCCGGCACGAACGACTGCAACCCACAGCTCCGGTGCTCCCTTTCCGCTTCCCATCCGGACTTCCGCCGGCTTCTTCGTAAGCGGCTTATCCGGAAACACACGAATCCAGATCTTTCCGCCCCGCTTGATGAAACGTGTCATGGCGATACGAGCAGCTTCGATCTGACGGTTCGTCACCCAGAGGGATTCCGTCGACATCAGGCCATAATCGCCGAACGCCAACGTCGTTCCACGAGTCTCGGTGCCGCGCAGGTGCCGGACCTGCTTCATCTGTTTGCGGTGTTTTACTTTCTTCGGTGAAAGCATTTTCTTTCTCTAAAATTCTTTCCAATCTGCCCAGCTTCCGAGCGGGGCTCTCTTCCAATCGCTCGGCCGGCGGTTCCCGGCCGATCCTGTCCAGCGAGCGGTTCCTCGCTGGACCAAAAATATCGTTTCGTTCTCTCTCTCCGGTCCGCTTCCATACGGACGCACTTTCCAATCGCTCGGCCGGCGGTTCCCGGCCGACCCTGTCCAGCGAGCGGTTCCTCGCTGGACCAAAAATACGGCTACTGAATTACCGTTGTAACTTCCGTTTCGGGTTCTTCGATACGCTCCCCGCGGAACACCCAAACTTTCACGCCGATGATCCCGTAGGTCGTCAGCGCTTCAGCCGTTGCGTAATCAATCTGTGCGCGCAGCGTATGGAGCGGAACGCGTCCTTCGCGGGTCCACTCTGTTCGCGCGATGTCTGCTCCGCCGAGACGGCCTGCGACCTGCACCTTAATTCCTTCAGCGCCCATCCGGATCGCTTTCGCGACCGCATCTTTCAGCGCGCGGCGGAAAGCCACACGGCGGACGAGCTGCGTTGCAATGTTTTCAGCGACGAGCTTCGCGTCGATGTCGGGCTTACGAACTTCGATGATGTTGATGTTCACATCACGGCCGACCACGCGCTTCAGCTCTGCACGCAGATCTTCGATGTCCTTCCCCTTCTTCCCGATCACGAGACCTGGACGCGCGGTGCGGACATTCACCTTCACACGATTGGCAGCGCGCTCAATCACAACCGAGGAGATCCCCGCGCCGGCGAGCCGCTTCGTGATGAACTCACGGAGGAAGAAGTCCTGCTTCAGCTGCTCGGCATAGCCCGTGCGCTTGTACCAGCGGGAGTTCCACGTTTCGGTAACGCCGAGACGAAATCCAAGCGGGTGAACCTTCTGCCCCATTACATTACCTCATCCAAGTGAATGGTGATTGAACTGAAACGTTTGATGATCGGAGTCGCGCGGCCTTGAGCTCGCGGCATGAAGCGCTTGAGCGAAACACCTTGATCGACCCAGATACGCGAGATCATCAGCTCGTCGACGTTTACCGATTGCTGTTTTGCGTTCGAGACAGCCGAAAGCAGCAGGCGCTTCAGCACCGGCGCGCTCTTTTTGTCGCAGAAGCTCAGAATCCGAAGCGCTTCGGAAACTTCCTTTCCACGAACAAGATCGGCGACAAGGCGCGCGCGCTGCGGCGAGAGCCGCACTTGGCTGACCTTCGCCATCGACAGGAATCCGCCGTCCTGGCGGAACTTGCTTCTCGATTTGGGCTTCTTCGTTGCCATACTCTACGCTTCTGATCTCATCACTTCTTCGGCGCCGGTGTCGCAGAGGATTTCTTCTCTCCGCCGTGCGCCTGGAATATTCTCGTCGCCGCAAACTCACCGAGCTTGTGTCCGACCATGTTCTCGGTCACGAAGACCGGGAGAAACTTCCGCCCGTTGTGAACCGCGAAGGTCAGACCGACCATCTCCGGCAGCACAGTTGAACGGCGCGACCAGGTCTTGATCGGACCCTTATGCGCTCCGCTCTTTGCGCGCTCGACCCACTTCAGCAGTGAGTCATCTACAAACGGACCTTTCTTTACTGAACGTGCCATCCGATCTTACCGACCTATGCTCTCTTCTTATGCTCTCTTACGCCGGACGATAAACTTATCCGTGCGCTTCATGTTTCTCGTCTTCTTACCCTTGGTCTTCTTACCCCACGGTGTGACCGGGTGACGGCCGCCGGAGGTCTTTCCTTCACCGCCGCCGTGAGGGTGATCGACCGGGTTCATTGTGACGCCGCGATTGTGAGGACGCCGCCCAATCCACCGGGTGGCCCCGGCCTTCCCAAGACTTCGATTGGCGTGCTCTGAGTTACTCACCGGACCGATGGTTGCCCGGCAGGTGAGAAGAACTCTCCGCTGCTCTCCCGACGGCATCCGGATCAGCGCGTAGCCGTTATCCTTCGCCATCAATTGCGCCGCCGTTCCGGCAGAGCGCACCATCTTCCCTCCGCCTGCGGGGCGAAGCTCGATGTTGTGAATGAATTCGCCCACCGGAATCTCGCTGAGCGGCAATGTGTTCCCAAGCTTCACATCTGATGAGGGACCAGAAGTGAGCACAGCTCCAACGGTGAGCCCGGCCGGAGCAATGATGTAGCGCTTCTCGCCGTCTGCGTATTGAAGCAGTGCGATTCGCGCGCTTCGATTCGGGTCATACTCGATTCCGACGACAGTCGCCGGAATTCCGTATTTGTCCCGTTTGAAGTCGATGAGACGGTAGCGCCGTTTGTGAGCGCCGCCGCGGAAACGTGAAGTGATCCGGCCGTAGCTGTTGCGCCCGTTCGTTCGCCGTTTCGCTTTTGTGAGCGAACGCTCGGGAGTTCCCTTCGTCACCTCGCCAAAGGTTGCGCCTTGGCGAAAGCGAGTTCCCGGAGTGTTCGGCCGTTTTTTCTTCCCTGCCATATGAAACTCTTACAGCCCTTCAATCACATCGATGGAGTTGCCCTTGGCGAGCCTGACGTAGGCTTTCTTCCAATCGGACTGACGTCCCGTCTTTGTCTTTACCCGGCGGATCTTACCGACGGTGTTCAGAGTGCGAACACTCTCAACCTTCACGTTGAAGATCTTCTCAACGGCGTGAAGGATCTCCTGCTTGTTTGCGTCGGGGTGAACTTCGAACACGACGGTGTTCGTCGACGATCCGGCGTTTGCAGCCTTCTCGGTGATCCGCGGAGCGCGCAGGACGGTGTAGATATCTTTCTTCGTACTCGACATATCAACATTCCGACCGCACCACAGAGTCCGGCCAACCATCATGTTCGGCCGGGTTTCCCCGCCGAGACGTTTATAAGTATTCGCCGTGCTTGGGTTTGTGGGGCTTAGCGAAGGAGCGGCGTTTTAGCGAAATTGCCGGGCTTTTGCAAACGTGGCTCCGAGCCCGGCAATTGGCCCTTCGGGGACAGTGTCAGGCTCTTTCGGAAACGTCGCTCCCGGGTGAACGATCGGCGTCACTGCGGACGGATCGGGCCGGATGACATTGCCGGACTATTTGCGGGACTTGTTCTTGAAGCGGGCGACGCCCATCCGGTCAGTCATCTGATGACGCTGCTCGAACTCAACGTTCGAGCGGGGGCGGCTGAACCCTACGGAGACATTTGAGCTTTTCTTCGAATGGCTCACGGTGCCTCGGACCCAGTGCCAGAGCACCTGAAAAACCTCGGTAATCGAAAAACCGCCCAGATCGGCTGTGCCGAGGCTGTCGGAGAACCGCTGCGAAGGCAGCGAGTCGGTGCGATGTTTCTGTTGAGGTTTCATTTTCAAATTCAATATTCTTAACATTCTCTAATCCCCCGCCGGGGAGGTCCTGCTTCTAACCATCAGCAAGCAGCTGAAATCATTGAGTAGAATTTCTTCGATCTGCCGATAAAATCGCCCGTTTTCATGCGGTAAATACCTGGAGCGGCTAAATTTTTTCCCCTCGCGCCGCTGTTGACCGGCCCCGTGCGAGTTTCTCGCAATGTCTGCGGTGGAAATTGGGAAAAACGGCCTCCGAGGGGAGAGATTCCCCTCCCTGGGCCGAAGCGCATTTTCCTCGCTCCGCCCAGGCGGATTGCTGTAACGGATCTGGCGGACGGGAGACTAAGCCCCCGTAATTCAGCTTCCGGACGGCTCCCGCCAAAGTGGGGTGCATCCGGAACGGCATAGGTAAAAGGAACAATATGCAGAAGAAAACTTTAGCCGCGGGAGCAGCAACTCTCGTATTCGGAGCGATCGCAGGGATCAATTCAGCGAGCGCAAACAACGGTGACTTCTCCGTTCTCGGAACTGGAGAGCAGGTCCGCT
The DNA here is from genome assembly GCA_964401925.1 of uncultured Bdellovibrionales bacterium. Lineage (GTDB taxonomy): Bacteria > Bdellovibrionota_C > UBA2361 > SZUA-149 > JADYYL01 > CAYOAK01. The sequence continues at coordinate 4,490 of CAYOAK010000093.1, forward strand.
CGCGAATTCTCACCCAAGAGCCGAACATGCAGCTCGCCGGAGCTGAGGGCCATACGGGCGCTACGGGTGCGACCGGAAAGAGCGGCGAGGGCAAGTGCGGAGAAGGAAAATGCGGGGACGATAAAAAGAAGTCCGGCGAAGGAAAGTGCGGCGAGGGAAAATGCGGGGACGACAAGAAGAAGTCCGGCGAAGGAAAGTGCGGAGCTCACGGTTCGACAAAATAGCGCAGTAACACTTCGGGATGCGGAGCGGTGCTTCGCGTCCCGCTTTTCAAACCTTCGGAGGATAATCGATATGCTTGCAGGCGCCGGACTTGGACTGAGACGGGATCTCGCTCCCGCGCTGCTCACGACCGACCAGCCGGCCGATGCAACACCGCCGGCTTTCGTCGAGCTCGCGCCGGAAAACTGGGCGGGTGTGGGCGGTCATTGGGGCAAAGTGCTGCGAGAGATCTCCGAACGTTACACCGTAACGACACATGGGCTGTCGCTCTCCCTCGGGAGCCCCGAGCCGCTCGACTTCGATTTCCTTCGGCGCGTCCGTGATTTTCTTCGTCAGCATTCGATCTCCCTTTACACAGAGCACCTCAGCTACGCTAAGTGCGACAACGCGCATCTCTACGATCTGCTTCCGATCCCTTTCCGCGAAGACGCGGTGCATCATGTCGCGGGCCGAATCCGCCAGGTGCAAGATTTTCTCGGACACCGGATCTCGATTGAGAACGTTTCCTATTACACGCCGGTTGCTCCGGAGATGGATGAGGCAACGTTCATCACCTCAATTGTGCAGGAAGCGGACTGCAATCTTCTGCTCGACGTGAACAACGTCTACGTGAATGCGTTCAACCACGGCTATGACGCAAAAGATTTCATCTCGAAGCTTCCGCTCGATCGGGTCTCGAACATCCACATGGCCGGACACACCAAGCGGAGCGAGGATCTGATCATCGACACTCACGGCGAGGCGGTGATCGACCCGGTCTTTGATCTCTTCGAATGGTGCATCGAAAAGCTTCCGCCGGTGCCGGTGCTGCTCGAGCGGGATTTCAATTTCCCGCAATACGATGAGCTGCTCGGCGAGCTCGGAAGATTGAATGCGATCATGGCGTCGAAATGGAGTGAAGCTCAATGGCCCTCAGCAATAGCAGCCGGAAAGAGAGCGGCGTAGGTTCGGCGGAATATCAGCGAAAGCTCGCCCGGTATTGCCTCAGCGGAAAGCTTGAGTCACTCCCCGGGGCGACTGACGAACGGCTTATGGTGTATCGCGACCTCGTATGGGGCGGTGTGCAGGATACGCTTTCCGGGGCATATCCGATTGCGGAGCACCTGCTCGGTGCCGACCGCTGGAAAGCGCTCATCGAGAGATTCTTTGCCGAACATCCTGTACCTTCGCCGGAGCTCTGGCGCATGCCGTTGTCGCTTTATGATTTTGTGCGGGAGACCCGGTATGGGCCCGAGCACGGGCTCCCGTTCCTCGAGCAGCTCATCCTCTTCGAATGGAAGGAGATTGAGCTGCACATGGCACTCGACCCGGAGCTGCCGCCATATCAAGAAGCCAAAGAGCTCACCCTTGACGACCCGCCTCTGGTTAATCCCGTCATGGAGATTCTGCCCCTCTCCTACCCGGTGTTCCGTTCACGAGATCTGGAAGAGATTGCGGAAGAGGGAAACTATTTTCTGCTTCTGTTCAGGCACCCTGAGCATCTTGATGTGCGATTCATCGAGCTCTCTCCGCTGTATGCGGCCGTACTCGGAGTGATCATGAGCGCCGGCGGAACCTTCCGCGGATCGCTCGAAGCCGTAGCGGACCTTTCGAAAATCTCTGTAACAGAAGCCCACCTCGAGCAGACTAAGCTCTTCGTTCAGGCCCTCCTGCAGCAGCAGGTGATTTTGGGCTCGCTAATCGAAGGTGCATCCGATGAAACGTCTCGTTCGACTCTATCTTGAAAAGGTTAAGCTCCTCGGCGACCTCCCACCCCTGCTCTTTCGTCTGACGCTCGCGTACGGATTCTACGGAACCGCCGTCTCGAAGATAAAAAACATCGAAGGCGTGACAGAGTGGTTCACGAGCTTGGGATATCCCTTGCCCGCTTTGAATGCCTATCTCGCCGCGGGCACCGAATCGATAGGAGTCGTGCTCCTCGGGTTAGGCCTCGGAACGCGCTTGATCGCCCCCCCGCTGATGTTCGTAATGCTGATTGCGATTACGACCGTCCATCTGAAGAACGGCTTCTCGTGCGGCGACAACGGTTTCGAGATCCCGTTTTACTTTTTCCTGATGCTGCTCAGTCTCACGGTCACGGGCGCCGGTCGTGCGAGCGTCGACTATCTGCTCGCAAAAAAATGAACTGGGCAGGTGCAGGTGCAGTGCCGATGGGATTCGGCTCTCTTGCAAGCGGGCGAGGACGCCCGCGGACCCGGTAAAGCCCTTCGCGGGACGAGCCCCACTGGGTCCGCGGGCGTCCTCGCCCGCTTTCCGGTGTTGTCATCGGAAACAGATCTCTGTTTCGGCCGATCTCTTGTGCATGAAACATGTTCCAGATGATTGGCACTGCCGAGGATACCATCCCCATCTCAACGAGCGTCAAATCACTCAGTTTGTCACCTTTCGTCTCTGGGATTCTTTGGCAAAAGAGGATCTGACAAAACTTGAACTTGAGCTCGAGCGGATGCCGCCGAATCGGAGAGGCACATGGAGGGCTCGGAAAATTCAAGGATGGCTCGATGCCGGCGCTGGCAGCTGCACCTTAAGAGATCCGAGGGCGGCGGGAATCGTAGCGAATGCCATTAAGTTTGGTGATCAGGTCGATTACATCGTCGAGGCATATGTGATCATGCCAAATCACGTTCACCTGCTGATAACATTGATCGGGCGACTTGCCCTTTCAGAGATAATTCAACGGCTGAAGTCATTCACCAGCCATCAGATAAACAGAACGTTGAGCCGGTCAGGAAATTTCTGGCGACCGGACTATTACGACCGATATGTGCGCAACCCTGCCCATTTCGCGAGTGTGGTGGAATACATAAAAATGAACCCGGTTGATGCGGGACTCTGCAATCATCCGCACGATTGGCCATGGACTTGGGTTCGAAGCTGAATGTCCGGCAGGCGGGCGAGGACGCCCGCGGACCCGGTAATCACTTTCTCAGGTCGTAGCTCGAACTCGAAACAGATGCTCCACTGGGTCCGCGGGCGTCCTCGCCCGCTTACCGGTGAGCCCGCTATTTCTGTATCTTCTCAAGGATCCGGTGCTTCGCTTCTTCTGACAGCTTTTCACCGCAGACACTGTCTTCGCGCTTTACGGCGCGCCGGGGGACCTCGATCTGCTTCCGGAACTGCTCGCAGAACTCGCAGATGAAGAGGTGAAGCCGCAATGAGAACCTCTCCCGAACGGAGAGCTCTTCCTCCATCGACTTTGAAATCAGTTCGGTCGCGTGCTTACAGGTGATCATATCAGGCCGAGGGCTCCAGCCAATTCTGCTGCAGGCATTCGCGCAGCATTAAGCGGGCACGGTGCAACATCACGCCGATGTTGTTCGCCGTAAGCCCGCTCTGCTCCCCGATTTCGTCGCGCGACATTCCGTCGAGCTCGCGGAGCAGAAAAACAACGCGAAACTTTTCGGGCAGCTTGTAGAGGCACTGGTTCAGCTTCTCGTAGAAATCCTTCCGCTCGAATGCCGCGTCTGGAGTGAGGTTCCATTCGCGCGGACCGCCGCCGGCTGTCCAATGCTCCTGAGAATCAAAAAGGCCTGCGGGAATCTCTTCTGCGTCCACCGCGGATGCACTCGAAGCGGTGGCGCGTTCGGACTGGCGCTTACGAATCCGATCGATAATCTTGTGCCGCAAGATTCCTGTCAGCCAGGTGCGTGCAGCCGAGGTGCCCTGAAACTGCATGACCCCCTGAACTGCGGCGAGAAACGCCTCTTGCACGAGCTCTTCGGCGTCACTGCGATTTCGAAAATGCCGGAGCGCATACCGGAAAAGGTAATCACCATGTTCCTCGACCCAGCCGCAGAGAATGACCGAATGGTCGGCGGACTGTTCCTTTTTTGCCTGAGATTCAGGTGCGCCCATGTTGCTCTTCAGTAGCAGAGGGGGTGTCCCCGGAACTTCGAAGCTTGTCAATGTCGGATGGGCGCTCACAGACAATGGGTCGAGCGCGGTGGATTTCCGTTACGGGCCCTCTGCAGATGAATCCGCAGCGCGAGCAAAAAAAAATGCCTGGGCGGAGTTACCGCCCAGGCATTTAGGGTGCTTATGAACTCAGCTTATCGGGTGATGAGCTGGTTGCAACGGCCCTTAACACTGCCGTAGCAACGGCCGGCATCCGGAACATGAACGCAACGGTTGCCGCTGAGCTTGAAGTAAACAGAAGCCTTACTCGACTTCCCGAGTGCGGCGCGCCGGAGATTCCCAGTGCTCATTGTGCAGCGGAAACGGCCGCCGGCATGACCATGAGCAGATGCCCAGGGACAGCTGCCGATCTTCTGACCGTTGGACGAGTACAGCGTCGTCGACCCGCGTCCAAAGTTCCGATTCATGATGAGCGTGGGCTCGTTCCGGTAACCGACAAGCCGGGTACCAACTCCACCCGCGCGCAATGGCGCTGAGTTTTTATAGATGAAGTTACCGCCGCCGGAGACAGGAAGTACTGACTTACAGACCTTACCGATCTGGGCCTCGGCATTCGATGATCCGAGAGCAATCAGTACCAGTCCGGACAAAAACAAGTTTTTCAGCATTATGGGTTCCTCAAAATTTCCCTACCAATCAATCAACGTCGGAGACGCTCAAGCACTCGATACAATTGGATGCAGAGAACCGAAAGAGTGAACAAAGATACCAGGCCGTTTTTCTAGGAAGACTCTTCGTACGGTCCCGTTTGCTTAGGGGCTTGGAGAGTTCTGCACAGGCAGTCCGAACTGGGGACATTCGACACAGTCGACTTCACATTGAGTCGATCGACCCGTCCGCCACTGTCTCAACCTGTCTGAATCTCAGCGTTTCTGTTCGATTCACTGCTCGGGCGCTGTTCTTTTTTTACGACATGATCCTTTGCGCGGGGTTGCAGTAATTTTGCGACGAGCGCTGTCCATCCGGTTTGGTGCGCAGCGCCCACCCCTCGGCCGGAGTCGCCGTGGAAGTATTCGTAGAAGAGCGGATAGTCCTTGAAGTGCGGGTCCGACTGGAGCTTTTCGTTCGCGCCGAAGACGGGGCGCCGTCCCCTTTCATCCTTCAAGAAGAGAAGACAGAGGCGTTTGGCAATCTCCGCAGCGACCTGCTCGATCGATAGGTATTTCCCCGAACCGGTCGGACACTCAATTCGAAAATCTTCGCCGTAGTAGTGGTGAAACCGCTGTAAAGATTCGATCAGGAGATAGTTTACGGGGAACCAGATCGGCCCGCGCCAGTTGGAGTTTCCACCGAATAGGCGGGTGTCGGACTCTCCGGGTTGATACGAGATCTCATAGCGAGTCCCCTCGAGTTCCAGCCCGTAGGGCTTCTCATACACTTTGGAAAGCGCTCGAATCCCGTAATCGGAGAGGAACTCCGATTCATCGAGCATTCGGCTGAGTATCTTCTTCATCCGGTGCCCTCGCAGCAACGAGAGCAGGCGCCGCTCTCCCGAGCCGGGCTCATTCCAACGCGAGACAAGCGATGCCATCTCCGGCCGGTTCTCGAGGAACCATTCTAGCCGTGCCTTGAACTCGGGCAGCTGTTCGATCAGCTCCGGATCGAGGGTCTCCACGGCAAACAACGGAATAAGTCCGACCATCGAACGGATCTTCAGCGGGATCTGCTGGCCGTCAGTGGTGTGCAGCACGTCGTAGTAGAACGCATCCTCTTCATCCCAGAGACGGACGCCGTGCCCGCCGACGTTCACCATCGCCTTTGCAATCGCGAGGAAGTGCTCGAAGAACTTGCTGGCTAGATCCTGGTAGGCGGGGTTCTCTAGCGCGAGCTCAAGGGCGATCCGCATCATGTTGAGTGAATACATCGCCATCCAGGCGGTTCCGTCGGACTGCTCGATGTGTGCTCCACCGGGGAGCGGCGCACTACGATCGAAGATTCCGATGTTGTCGAGCCCGAGGAATCCACCCTGAAACAGATTTTGTCCCTCGGCATCCTTGCGATTGACCCACCAGGTAAAATTAAGGAGCAGTTTGTGAAAGACCCGTTCGAGAAAGAGTCGATCGGTTTTGCCCTGGAGCTTTTGATCGATCTTGTAGATCCGCCACGCCGCCCACGCATGCACGGGCGGGTTCACGTCTCCGAAGCTCCATTCGTAGGCGGGCAACTGTCCGTTCGGATGCATGTACCACTCACGAGTGAGCAGAGTGAGCTGGTCCTTTGCGAATGACGGATCGATCATCGCAATTGGAATGCAGTGAAATGCGAGATCCCAAGCGGCGTACCAAGGGTATTCCCACTTGTCCGGCATCGAGATAATTTCCGAGTTCGTCAGATGCATCCAAGAGGAGTTGCGCCCGAGCCTGCGTCCCGCCGGCGGCGGCGGTTGACCCGGATCGCCTTCGATCCAGCGCTTGATGTCGAAGAAATAATACTGCTTTGACCACATCAAACCGGCGAGGCCTTGGCGCTGGACGAGTTTAATATCCGGATCGGAGTTGCCCTCCTGCAGCACAGCGTAAAACTGGTCAGCCTCGCTCTTGCGCAGGTTGAAGGCATCTTCAAAATCCTTGAATGCGTCCCCCGCGCCATCCTTTGTAAGGCGCAAGCGGATGGTCGCAGCCCCCCCGGCGGAGATCGGCAGGCGATAGCGAAGCGCCGCCTTCGTTCCCCGCTTATCGGGATTCACCGCTTCGGTCCGATTGTGAACGATGAAATCGTTCACGCCATCCTTGTAGAAGCCCTGCTTTCCATTCAATCCGAAAAGCCGCTGCCCGTTCGTCTCGTTTTCGCAGAAGAGAAGATCGGGTGAGCCTTCGAAGGCAAACCGATACGAACCCAACTGCGGATGGTCCGATCGAATCTCACTCCCTTCCGCACGAAGCTCAGGTTTGGTGCCCGGATCCCCCCAGGACCAAGTGTTGCGGAACCACAGTTGTGGAATGAGGTGCGCCACCGCCTGGTCCGGGCCGCGATTGATAATCGTGAGCCGAATTAAGAGATCGCGCTCCGCGCTTTTTGCGTACTCAATGAACAGATCGAAATACCGGTTCTCCTGAAATATGCCGGTGTCGAAGAGATCATACTCGGGCTCTTTCTTCCCTCGCAGGCGATTCTCCTCTACGAGCTTCGCGTATGGATATTCGCTCTGGGGATACTTGTAGAGCATCCGCATGTAGCTGTGAGTCGGGGTACTATCGAGATAGTAGTAGCTCTCCTTCACATCCTCGCCGTGATTGCCTTCATTCCCGGTGAGGCCAAAGAGCCGTTCTTTTATAATCGGATCTTTCTCGTTCCAAACTGCGACGGAGAAACAGAGACGCTGCTTAACATCCGACACCCCCCCGATACCGGGGGGGCCCGCGGGGGGGGCGCGGGGTCGGGGGTGGGGGTGGGGGGGGGGG
>CAYOAK010000093.1:12037-12652 GCA_964401925.1 uncultured Bdellovibrionales bacterium
AGCGGTAGGCGCGGCTTCGAGCATGGTCGTGGGGGAAGTGCTCCCAGGCGTTTCCATTCGGGCTGTAATCCTCGCGCACGGTTCCCCACTGTCTCTCGGTGAGATAGGGGCCCCAATATTTCCACTCGCGATCGAGCGTCCGGCGGAATTCAACTGTTTCGGTCAGCTTCGTCATTATGATCTCTTGTCACCCAGCCGCTCGAGCCGCGCCCCATCCATTAACCGGCAGACTTCTTCCAGCCTGTCGGTTACCTTCAGCAGCTGCCGGTACGATTTCACATTTACCTCGTAGTCGAGCTCTGCGCGCTTATTCGCATGCGCCGATTGCCGGTTATTGCTGATCAGCAGGAAGCTGGTGATCAGGATCGCTTCGATTGAGAGGATAATCCCGAGCAGGCTGTAGGGATACTGGTCGAACGACGCGACGAGAGCGACCGCTCCGGAGTTCAACGCGACCCACAGTCCAAACCAGGCTACGTGCACTGTGACGAAATGCGGTTGAGCGACAAAATTCGTGACTTTATCGGCAACACGCACGGCGAATGTCGACCCGGCCGACAGCTCTTCGAGAACATATTTGAACTCCCCCAGAGCTTTATGGCAGGCGGGGTTCGC
>CAYOAK010000094.1:0-12614 GCA_964401925.1 uncultured Bdellovibrionales bacterium
GCCGGCGACCGACGGGCTGCAGGTGAAGGAGAACCATGCACGCGATGCTGCCAAAAGCGACATCGCGTTTTTTTTTGCCCTGCAGCGTGGTTTGCGTTTTTCGCCTTCACGCTGACTGACCGCTGAAAAGCAACTCGCGGTTGTTCGACTTACACGCCAAGCTGAAGAAACGATTGTCTGGATGTCGCCTATTCGTCCGTAACATCAGAGGAATCAAATCCACCTGATATAATTGAGTTCGTTCTAAAACGGTGATCGGGATGGAGTGGGCGCAGTTCACCTTGCGGTGAGAAATCCTAGACGACCGTTGCCGGAATGACGTCCTCTTCGCACATGAGCAGGACGGTGTAGAGGCCGTCGACAACAAGCTGCCAGTAGAACTTGTGAATAGTCGGCGGGTCGCCGGCCTTGGCGGGAACGGAGGCGCGATGTTCGGGAGGCAAATCCTGGATCCGGATCGGCTCGCCGAGAACTTCGTCGAAGAAGGTGTGAACCTTGTCCCAAGACACCTCGAGCCGTTGTCCGTTGTTCCACCAGCCAATCGTGACGAACGATTCGCGCCGCGCTGCGTTGGGATCGGCGATCGCGATCGTGACTTGCAGATCGTCTGCACATTGAAACTGAATCGCAACCGTTTTGTCGGCTGGGATCTCGCGAGCGTGGATGTTGACGCTTTTCCTCACGGAGGGAGCGATCATCGGTAGCCGTTGAACGACGAGCTGACACTCGACCGCCACCTTGATGTTTCCGGCGACTCCCCGATTATTCTCCTTCAGGATGTCGGCGTTGTGCAGGATCTTTGCGAGAACGTCGGTAGGCAATCCGAATAGCTGCACTCCAACAAACCGTGGCTCCATGTTGTCCACCTCCTCTGAGGATCAATCTGATCCCGCAAGGAGGCAGGTACGAGCGAGCTGAAAACCGATTTGCGACACACTCCACCCAGAAGAACGAATCTGTTGAGCAGAGATGATGAATGTATTGGATGAGTCTGAAGAGAACGGCGTGGGCGCCGTAACTAACATGAAATGAAATGAAAAGGGACGAAGGTGCAGCAAGGACCGAACACTGAAAAAAAATCGTCTTTGCTGCGATGCCCGCGCTGCGCGCCCAGTTCCCTAGTGCGGGCTGGGAACTGGGACGCGCCGGGTGGCTATTTAGCCGCGCGGGTGGCGCCGAGCTGCGATTATCGCCAACAGCAGGGCGACGATCAGCGGCGCGGGCCGATCAGGAAGCCGCGACGCAAGCGGGAGGCGGGCGTCGCGGCGGCGGAGAAACGGGAAACGCGTGGCCCGATGGCCCATTAGCGCGGGGCCCCGGTGAGTTCGCGTTCGGGAGCGTGAGCGCCGCGCGGATCGTCCAGGCCCGAGAGGGGCGCGCCGCCGTAGGGGATGTGCAGGTAGTTCACACCGGAACGGGGCTGCTGGCGCCGGGGCGCGCGGAGGGAGAACGTGCGGATGCGCATGAGAAGGGTCTCGATCCAGACGCCAATCGGGCTGACGATGCCGCGCGAGGTGAACCGGTGCGGGGGGAGATTGCGCCGCCATTCATCGCCTGGTTCGGCGTCGAACTCGGGGCCGAACATGCGCATGTCAACGAGCGGTTCGGGCCCTTCGAAATCCATCGCTGCGCCCATGGTGGTGGGCATCGGGCCCATGGGGAAGCCGTCGAGGGGATGGCGGCCGACGATCAGCACAGCGCCGATCACGATAATAGTGCCATGCAACTCCATCCCGTCCTGCGCTCCGTGCATCGCCTCGAAATTGGCGCGCGAGATCCGGTTGGGGCAGCCGGACGCGGGGCAGTTGCCGCCGGTGATTCTGCAAACAAGGTTGTTGTTCACGTTAGTTAGTCTCCTATTGGTGCCAGGCATCTCTCTGAGAGCTGGTCCCTAAGGCGAGGCGAATCACCTTAAGGACGAGCTCTGCAGTCGCGGCGCTTGGCTTGCTGAGGAGACGAGGAAATCAGCAAAGGGGGACTCTCGGTGAGAGTCGAACCTTATTGTCCTTGCTGTCCTTCTTTGGAGGGGATCCAACGAAGGAGGAAGCGTTCAACTACCGGATGGACTGCCGAGCTGGCAGGATGTCGAAAAAAGATCGGGGATTAGCGAAGGTTATAATGACCGTGGCCGGGGTGTGACATTCGAATCCCGATCAATCAAGCTCCAGAATCTTCTGATGAATTCAGTCCGCAAGCGGCGGGGCGCACCCCCTTCGCAAGAGACCGGGAATGCTGGCGTTTTGACCCCGGTGGGGAAACCTGATATCAGCCCCCCTCTTCAAAAATTGCTATCATTTGAGCGCCCTAGAGAAGAAATAATGCCTAAGGCAAAGACAAAACGTGCCGCCGCTAAGCGGTTTAAAGTGACCGGTAGCGGCAAGTTGCGCCGCAAGAAGGCGTTTAAGCGCCATCTGCTTTCGAGCAAGAACCGGAAGCGTAAACGTGAGCTTCGCGAGAAAGCGTTCGTCGACAAGACAAACGCACCGGGAATGAAGCGAATTATGCCGTACGCGTAAGCGTCGGCTGCCGATCAAGAGGAATGAGTCATGCGCGTTAAACGTGGAATCAAGGCAAGACGCCGCCGTAAGAAGGTAATAGAGCTCGCGGAAGGATTCCGTGGACGTTCGAATAATACCTTCAAGCAGGCAACACAGCGGGTTGATAAGTCGCTCGTGTATGAATACCGCGACCGTAAAGATCGGAAGCGCATGTTCCGCCGACTTTGGGTAACCCGCATCAATGCGGCTGCGCGCCTGCATGGCCTCAGCTACTCGAAGCTGCTTTCGGGAATTAAGAAGGCAGGAATCGAGGTCGATCGGAAAGTTCTGGCCGATCTCGGTGCATATAACCCGGCAGGCTTTACGGCCATCGCCGAGGCGGCGAAGAAGGCTTTGGCCTAAGGGAGTGCGGACGGACCGCAAACCCACTTCCCCCTCGAAAAACGCTCGCTAGCCGAGCGTTTTTCATTTGTGTAGCTGTAGTCCCGAACAGAGAGATTAAGTGGATCAGACACAACTACAAGAGATTGAACGGAGCTGCCTCGACGCACTCAGCCGGGCGCAATCGCCGCAAGATCTAGAGCAGCTTCGTGTTCAGTTCCTTGGAAAGCAGGGGAGTGTGACCCAGCTCCTTAAGTCACTCGCATCCCTCCCACCGGATCAGCGGAAAGAGGCGGGAAAGCTTCTCAACGAATCGAAGTCTCGGCTTGAAGAGACGCTCGAGTCTCGAAAGACGGCGCTCCTCACCACAGAAAAATCATCGAAACTCGAGAAGGAGTGGATCGACGTTACGCTCCCGGTCGAAGGATCACTTCCTGCGGCGCATCCCGGCTCGCTTCATCCTCTGACGACTGTTCAACGTGATGTTGAGCGAATCTTTGAAGGACTCGGATTCTCAATCGTTGACGGTCCAGAGCTCGAGAGTGAGTTCTACAACTTCGACGCTTTGAACATGCCCTCATGGCATCCGGCCCGAGACATGCAGGATACCTTCTGGACGGAAGGCCGCGACATTCCGCGAACGCAGATGTCGAACATGCAGGTGCGTTCAATGGAGCGCCTGAAGCCGCCGATCAAAGTGGCTTATCCGGGGCGATGCTTCCGTGCAGAGAGGATCGACGCATCGCATGAGCACACTTTCTATCAATTCGAGTGGATGCTGATCGATCGGAATGTGACCGTTGGTCACATGCTCTATGTGATCAAGACAATCCTCAGCCAGCTCTTCGGATCGGAACAAGAGATTCGGCTTCGCCCCGGATATTTTCCGTTTGTTGAGCCGGGCTACGAAGTCGACATCCGCTTCAAAGGACGTTGGCTTGAATACGCAGGCTGCGGGCTTGTGCATCCCAAGGTGCTTGCTTATGGCGGACTCGATCCGAATGAGTGGCAAGGCTTCGCTATGGGTTCGGGTCTCAGCCGGCTTGTCATGACGCGGTTCGGGATTGACGACATTCGCCATCTGCAGAGCAGCGACCTCCGTTTCCTCCGGCAATTCTCCTGATCGCATATGAAGCTCTCACTCAATTGGTTGCAGGATTCGGTTGACATCGCCTGCACACCCGAGCAGCTCTCAGAAATCATCACGACGCGAATCGCGGAAGTCGAAGCGCTGCATCTTTCAGGCGCGCCGCTTAAAAAGGCGATCGCCGGGAAGATCACCGAAGTCCGCGAGCATCCGGAGCGAAAGCAGCTAAAGATTGTGAAGGTCGCGATTGGTGCCTCCACAGTGGAAGTTATCTGCACCGCACCGAATGCGAAGGCAGGACTGCTGACCGCCTATATTCCGCCGGGCGGGGAGATTTCGATTGATGACGAGCTTGTGACCGTCACCGCAAAGGAAATGGGCGGCGTTGTGAGTCAAGGAGTTCTCGCTTCCGAAAAGGAGCTTGGAATTGGTCCGGACCAAAGTGGCGTGTTCGATCTCATGCAGATGCTGGGAGCGGGTGCGGGATCGTTGAAACCGGGCGACTCGCTCGAAGCACCACTAGGCGGCCTCGACTGGGTGATCGAGATTGAGAACAAATCACTGACTCACCGCCCGGATCTTTGGAGTCACCACGGTCTGGGCGCGGATCTGGCCGCCGTTTTCGGAACTCCGGTGAAGCGTAACCCGCACCGCTGGGCGGATGATCTGCCCTCGGGCGCAGAGCTGCTGAGGGAGCTGACCGGCCAGGGAGAGCGGACGATTCGCAACATCGAGATCGATCCGAAGACCAAAGCGCGACGCTTCACATTGCTCGAGTTCCGCTCGATCTCGGTTAAGGAATCCCCATATTGGATGCGCAGGCGATTGGCGACCGTTGGAGCGGGTGTCAGAGGTCTGCTCGTAGATTTGAGCAACTATGTCATGCACGACATCGGTGCGCCGAACCACGTTTTCGATCGCACCAAAGTGCAGCCCGATCTGATCTTCGTACGGCCGGCAAGGAAGGGGGAGAAGCTTCTCTGCCTTGATGGCGTTGAGCGCATCTTCGAAGAGGATGACATCGTTGTTGCCGACAAATCCGGCCCGCTCAGTGTCGGGGGGATTATCGGCGGAACGGAGAGTGCTGTTCAACCGGACACAAAAGAGATTCTCTTCGAGTGCGCGAGCTGGGACCCGGTTGGGATTCGCAGGATCGCAAAGCGGCATCAGCTGCGAACTGATGCTTCGAACCGGTTTGAGAAGAATCTCTCTCCTCATCTTGCTCCAGTTGCACCGCATCGCTACGCAGAGTTGCTTCGCCAGATTGATCCCGGAGTGAACATTCAGGGATCATTGTTGGATGTTTTTCCGCTTCGCCCTGAGAGTAAGCGGATTTCTGTTCCGATCTCCTACTTCCCGGAGAGAATGGGAGCGTCGATCGACCAAAAGCAGATCGTAACGACACTCACGGCATTGCGCTGTGATGTCGAGGTGAAAGGCACTGAGCTGTCGGTAAGGCCGCCCTACGACCGGGCAATGGCGGATGTCACCATCAAGGAAGATCTTGTCGAAGAAGTCGCACGCTGCTTTGGAATCGAAAATATCCCGCCGGCTCCTCCGACGGGCGGCGCTCTGCCGATTCTCCGAGATCGGATTTGGGACTTGGAACATTCCGTCCGTGATCTCCTTCGCGCAAACAGTTTCTCGGAGTGCTCGAATTATTCGTTCCTGAGCGCAGAACGGGCGGCAGAGTTTGGATTTGAAGGGTCGATTACGATCCTGAACCCGATCGATAAGACGCAGGATGCGATGCGCGTTTCGCTCATCCCAAATCTTGTTGACGCGGTCGAGCGCAATTTGCGACACGCCGATCCTGTGCCTCTGTTCGAAATTGGGCGCGCGCACTTGAAGCTCGCCAGCACGGCGTCCGCTGGAAAGAACGATCCGCACTCGGAGGAGAATCGCCGTGTTGCTCTAGCTCTTGGCGGCTCAAAGATCGGAGACACTGAGTTCTATGGAATGCTCAGTGTGATCCGAAAGCTGGCGGCGCTCGTCACGGGCGAAGAGCTGCGCTTCAGTGCACCGGAGAAACAGAGCGCCAGCGACTCGAAGAATCTGGCACCGTATCGCGCGTGGCAACATCCGTTCCGGGCCGCCTGCGGAAAGATCGGAGAGACCGTGATCGCATCGATCGCGGAAGTTTCGCCACAGCTGTTGGAAGTTAAGCAGCGTCGGGTCATAGCGGCAGAGATTGACTTACAGGCACTGCTGTCGCTCTCATCCGGTGCGAGGAAGTTCCAAGCGTTTGGCCGATTTCCGGAGTCATTTTTCGAGATCTCCGCTGTATTGCCGAAGCGTGATCAGTTCCGCTCCTTGGAAACGCTGCTCCAGCGAACGGTGCCCGCGGATCTCCTGCGCAGAATTGAGTTTCTCGACCATTATGAAGGAACGCAGATCGGCAAGGATGAGAAGAGTATCTCCGTCCGGCTCGTCTTCGGCAGCGGCGAGCGGACGCTCTCGAGTGAAGAGCTTCGCTCTCTCCAGGATGCAGTAATGAAAGGTGTGCAAGATGGGGGATATCGGCTCCGAGGCGTATAGCCTCCGTATCCTCGATCCAAGTCTCCTCGACCGAGTTGCGGAGCTTGAGCGGAGGAACTTCCCGAATCCTTGGTCGCGGAGTCTGCTCGAAGCGGAGTTCGGAAAAACGATCTCGCGGATCTTCGGCCTCTTCACCTCGGGAAAGCTCATTGGATACCTGTTCTCGCAACTTATCGTCGATGAGTTCCATATTCTCTCGATCTGCGTGGATCATCCGCACCGGAAGCAGGGCCTTGGTTCACTGCTCCTGCAACACTCGTTGAATGAAGCGGAACGGTACGACGCGACTCGCGTTTGGCTGGAGGTTCGAGAGGGCAATGCCGCGGCACGAGCGCTGTACGAGAAGTTCGGCTTCAGCGAGCATTCGGTTCGCCGTGCGTATTACAGTGACAACGGCGAGGATGCTGTCGTGCTGGAGTTGGCCCTCTGAGGAGCCGCGGCACTTGGTACACCCCAACTTTTGAACCGCTCGGAGGGGGCCCGGGACGCCGGAAGAAGGTACACCCCAACAATGTCCGGGGGGCCCGAAATGCCAAAATTCCCGGGGTTTCCAATTGTTTATTAAAGTTCTCAGGTTTGACGGAAAGATTTTCCTAGGATATACAGCGTGTTCCTTAAAGGCCTTGAGCCTTTTCCCGGAACACCAGATAGGACGAGTTAGGTGGGCATGAGCACGAAGAAGACTGCGGTTGCAAAACGTCCCGTTCAACTCAAGATAAGGACCAACGGTAAAGCGAAGGTCCTGGTCTCCAAAGAGGCTAAGCCGAAGGCGACAGTCGTCTCCGCGTCAGCAAGACCAACAAATTCAAAAGCTTCCCCAGTTAAGACGATTCCGGTTAAGCCCCTTTCGGTTAAACCGGTGTCCCTTGCTAAGGCAGCTCCTCCGAAAGGCTTCGAGATTCCAAAGCCGCTTCCTCCGAAGAAAGAGGAGATTTTCAACACGGGTGACAAGGTTGTCTACCCGGCGCACGGCGTGGGGGCAGTTGACTCCATCCAGGCCAGAATCATCGGCGGCTCCGAGACTAAGTTCTACATGATTACGATTATGGAGACCGGTATGAAGGTCATGGTGCCGGTTAGCCAGGCCCAGACCGTCGGACTCCGAAAGATCGTCGACGTAAAGACCGTTGAGAAGGTCTACGGCATCCTGAAGGATAAGGACGTAACCGTTCAACAGCAGACCTGGAATCGCCGCTATCGCGAATATACGCAGAAGCTGAAGACCGGATCGGTGTTTGAGATTGCGACAGTCATTCGTGACCTCTCGGTCCTCAAGGGCGATAAGGAGCTCTCTTTCGGTGAACGGAAGATGCTCGATACCGCCCAAGGTCTTCTGGTGAAGGAGATTTCGATCGCGAAGGCGCGGCCGGAAGACCTGATCCGAGCTGAGCTGCAGAAGATCTGCGATCTGTAGAGTTAGGGTTATTTCCCTCAAACCTTCGCCTAGGAAAACCTTTGTCTCCAAAGGGGACTGAATCGCAGGCGAACTGGTTGCCCGCTTCCGGCTCTGCCCATATAGACCTCTTCGTCATGCCTGAGCGTCTCGCCAGACCAGTTTCCGGGTTATTCGCCATTGTGCCTGCCGCAGGCAGGGGAGAACGGCTTCGTTCTGAGACTGGCGGCCGGTCCAAAGTCTTCTTTGAGCTTCCCACCCGGCTGGGGCCAAAGCCGATTCTCGCGCTCACCCTTCATGCTCTGTCGAGGAGCGGACTATTTGAGGGGATCGTCGTTGCGACTTCACCCGAGGAACGCGACTTAGCAGTAGAAATCGCCGCCGAGATAGCCTGCTCAATCGAGGTGATTCAAGGCGGGGACACTCGGCAGGAGACGGTAATTCGGGCGCTCGAGGCCCTAAAGGGCAGGGCGACGGCCGTGGCGATTCATGATGCCGCTCGTCCTTTTGTGACGACCCGATCTCTCGAAGATGTTGTCGCCGCGGGGCTCGAGTCCGGCGCGGCGCTTCTCGTCGAGCCGGTCCTCAGCACTCTCAAGAAGGTGAGTGAGGAGGGCCTGATCGTCAGTACTCTCCCTCGTGAGCAGTATGCCTTAGCGCAGACTCCCCAAGTGTTTCATTTTGAGCTCATCTACGGAGCGCATTCGAATGCACGAAAGGAAGGGTTTGCCGTCACCGATGATGTACAGCTGGTCGAGCGCTTGAACCTGCCGGTTCGAGCGGTTCCCAATAACTCCCCGAATCCAAAGGTTACGACCCCTTCGGATCTTCCGCTTGCACAACTGCTCGCAGCCCGTTGACCTGACTACAGGTTAACCATCGCCATCCCTTCCGGGGTGTAGCGATCGCCGGAAACGTTCTGGGCCATAAAGTCGAGCTCGGAAAGCTCGCTCTCGGTGAGCTGAATCTGAAGCGCGCCGGCGTTTTCTTCGAGACGAGAGATCTTTGTGGTACCCGGAATCGGCACGATCTCATCACCCTGATGGAGCAGCCAAGCAATTGCGAGCTGTGCCGCGGTGACCCGTTTCCGCAGTGCGATTTCCTTCAACCGTTCCACGAGCCGGAGGTTCCGATCGAAATTCTCTTTTTGAAAGCGCGGCATGCCGTGCCGGGAATCCTCTCGCTCGAGATCCGCCGTGCGATCGATCTTGCCACCTAAAAATCCCCGCCCGAGCGGGCTGTAGGCGACAAACCCAATCTGCAGCTCGCGGATCAACGGCAGGATCTCCGTTTCGACGGCGCGTTCCCAAAGCGAATATTCCGATTGAAGGGCAGTGATCGGATGCACCGCATGCGCGCGCCGAATTGTATTTACGCCTGCTTCAGAGAGTCCCAAGAAACGAACTTTTCCAGCGCGCACAAGGTCGCTCATCGCACCGACGGTTTCGTCAATCGGGACATCCGGATCCACGCGGTGCTGATAATAAAGATCGATGTGATCGATGCCCAGACGTTGGAGTGATTCGTCGCAGACCTTCTTTACGTTCTCGGGACGGCTGTTTACGCCGACACGTTTTCCATTCTCCAATCGGAAGCCGAACTTCGTCGCGATGACGACTTGGTTCCGCCGGCCTTTGATCGCCTGACCTACGATTTTTTCATTGGTGTACGGTCCGTAGAGCTCGGCCGTGTCGAGGAATGTCACGCCGAGCTCAATGGCTCGGTGGATGACTTTGATGGCGTCGGCATCGTCGGGCTTTCCGCTGTAGGCGAAGCTCATACCCATGCAACCCAGGCCGAGCGCCGATACTCTTAGATCCGGGCCAAGCCGCCGCTGCGGAATCTCTCTTTCATTCTTGCTCATGATTGCTCCAGGACGGGACGCTATCGGACTTTTCGATACTCTTCGAGAGCGGTTCGAAACTCTGCGGCGTGCTGATAGCGAAGCTCGGGGTCCCGCGCAGTCGCCTTTCGGATGATTGCTGCGAGCGGGTCCGGAATATCGGCCTCAAACTCACGAACATCCGGTGATTCCCGCAGAATCTTCGAGTTTAAAATCTGGGTAATCGTTTGCCCTTCAAAGGGAACTCGACCGGAGAGAAGCTCGAAGCCGAGCACGCCGAGGGAATAGAGGTCGGATCGCGAATCCAGGATACCGGACTCAACATACTCCGGGCTCACGTAATAAACTGTTCCGACCACCTCATCTTGTCCAGTGAAGCGGGGACCGCCGGTTAAGACCGAAACTCCGAAATCGGTGACCTTCGGCATATTGAGAGCCGGGAGGAGCACATTCTCCGGTTTGAGATCTCGATGAATCACACCCATCCGGTGAATCTCTACAAGCGCGTCAGCAAGACGCTCAATGATGTTCACTGCCGTAAGCAGCGGAGGATTGCCGTTTGCGGAGAGCCATTTTCGGAGATCCCCTCCTTTGACGTACTCCAGTGCGAGGGCAAGCAGACCATTCTCGCGAAAAAAAGTGTACGGACGGACAACGTTCGGATGATCGACTTCGTAACAGGCTGCTATCTCTGTCCGAAACCGGTTCTCGGCGTCCTCTTGAACGTACTTTCGATTGACGACTTTCACAGCCGCATATCGATCAGGAAGCTCGATCGACTCGCAAAGGTAAACGGTGGCCCATGAACCGACGCCGAGCAACTCCAAGACCTGGAACTGGCCCCCGATCAGCTGTCCGTTTAAGAGGATAGACATCTAGAACTACTTCGTTACGACAAGTTGAGCTATTCAATCTTATTTCATGAATAGTGCAAATCTTCGACGTCTGGACTGCCATCTTCATATAATCGGAGATGGCTCGTCGGGCAGCGGATGTTGGTTGAACCTCCCCGGCCTGCGGCACTTGCAAGCCGCCTATATGGTGAATCATCTCGGTTTGCCGCTCTCAGTTCTGCGTACCGGTTTCGACAAAGCCTACGTCGACCGAACAGTCGAGATGTTGAAGGACTCATCACTCGACGGGGCCGTAATCCTGGCGCACGAGCTGCCGTATACCGAAGATGGAGTGCTCATGGACGGTATCATGCCGTTCTACACGCCGAACGATTATGTCGTTCAAATTGCCGCGGTCCATACTTCGCTCCTTCCTGCAGTGTCCATTCATCCCGCCCGAAAGGATGCACTCGATGAGTTGGATCGTTTTATCGCGCAGGGAGTCCGCGTGATGAAGTGCTTACCGAATTGCCAGAACATCGACTGTAACAATCCCCGCTATCGTCCGTACTGGGAGAGGATGGCCGCTGGAAAGATGTTTCTTCTCGCGCACTCGGGCGGCGAGCTAAGCCTCCCCGTCGTGAATCGCGCCTACGAAGATCCTCGAACACTTCGACTTCCGCTTGAATGCGGGGTGACAGTCATTGCGGCTCACATAGCGAGCAACAGCCTGCCGATGCAGCGCGACTTTTTTCCGGAGTTCGTTCAGATGCTCGGAACCTATCCGAATCTCTACGGGGACATCAGCGCGCTGAACACTCCCTTTCGCTCGAAGCACCTGAAGCTCGCGATCCAGATGCCCGAGATTCACGATAGGTTGATCTACGGCAGCGATGCCCCAATACCGATCTCTGCGCTCTGGGTCGCCCTGCGCGGGCTGATCTCATGGCGTCAATATCGTGAGATCGATTCGAATCCGAACGTTATTGAGCGTGACTGTGCAATCAAGCGGGCGATCGGATTTCCTGACTCGATCTTCACAAAGCTTGACGAGCTACTGCGGCGGTGATTCCCCTAGCGCGCCTGCGGCACGGGAGAGTGTTTCCGCGATAAAGACGAAGGCGGCATTCCCTCCGACGATCCATACTAAGATGACGCTGAACCAGAGCAGATGAACGGCGAACAGAAACCCGCGTGTGAACAGGTATCCTCCGTAGATCCGCTTTAGGTCCGATTGCCCGGTGTGGATCTCTTTGTATCCGGTTGCCAGGTCCAAGCCGTAGAAAAAGCCCAGAGCGTAGACGAAGGCGGGACGGGCGACGCTCTCCAGCGCTATCGCGCAAAGAAAAATCGGAAATGAAAACAACGGCACGAAGTATGGCGCCATCATGACGAACGCTTCAAGATGAAACGTATCCTTCGTTGCTTCGTAGGTGACGTGGCCTTCACCGCGACCGACACGCACCTCCATCACCTTTTGTCCGGTCAAGGTTGCAACGACGACGTGCTTTATCTCGTGAATCAGCGTGCGCAATCTCTCTGCTTTGAACTGTGCGGTAAGTATGGTGCCTGCCAGAAAGGAGTGGAGGAAGAGAGTCAGGCCCTCGCGTTCGGCCCCCTTAAGCCGCAAAAACATGTACACTTCGAGCAACAGGAACGCCGCGATGAATAGAGCTGCCGGGATGGAGAAATAGAAGGCGAAGCTGCCGAAACGGCGCTTAGTATCCGGTTCCTTTTTCTTTTGCCAAAATGCCATTACTCAGAGATTCAATTCCGGTGGCTCAGTTGACTTCGGGTCAACGCCAGCAGCCCCAATATGAAGAGCGCCCGCCCGTTTTTTCACCCAGGCATTTGCGGGATGTACGAGCTCTTCGAGATCTGTTTGCATTTGCAATTCCTTTCTCTTGGACTAGAGTCACACCGCCAATCAAGGGATTATCATGCGCATTACCCGTTTTCTTCCATTAATGCTTCTCCTTGCAGTGATTTCGTTGAACGGCTGCGGCTACAACACGCTTCAAGAACGCGATGAAGCGATCAA
>CAYOAK010000095.1:0-2332 GCA_964401925.1 uncultured Bdellovibrionales bacterium
AATGCGCCCTGCGGTATATATACCATTTCTATGGTGAATATCTTAAGCCACACAAATCATGTGGGTGTTGCGAAATACGTCGATAAGGTTCTCGCTTACAAAGGCTATACGAAAGAGCAGTTTTACAAATATCTCGAAGACACCGTTCGCAGCGAACCGAAAGGCCTCGCGCAATACGTCGATGCAAATCATACGCTGATGTTTATCTCGATGTTCGATAGAACCGTGCCGGCGACCTATCAACATCAGCTGCGCGAGCAGATCGGGTATCCCGAAACTTACTACCTCGCGAGCGATCACTATCTGACCCTGCTCTACACCCAGTTTGTGCCGATGATTCCACCCGTGCGCTCCATCGCTCTCTTCCCTTTCGATTTCATCGAAGCCGAATCGATGAAGTTCTACCGCCGGGAGTTCAAGATGAAGGGCTTCACTCTGCTCGATGTCCCTTTCGAGATCCTGTTGCTTCCATCCAGAGCATTCTTCTGGGTCTACGATAGGGTGACCGCACGGGAGTAGATCGACTGCCCGCACTTTGGTAGTTCACAAATTGCGGAGCGACCATGTCCAACACGACCAGAGCGATTCTTGATTCCTATCGGATCACCGAGAAGCTCAAGCGCGAGATGCGCCACAGCTGGCTCTCTGACGGGCGGCGCGAAAGCGTCGCGGAGCACACTTGGAACATGGCGATTCTCGCTTTGCTGGCGCATTCCCACCTGCAGCACCCAGTCTCGCTCGAACGCTCGTTAAAGCTGATCATTGTTCACGACCTTCCGGAAGCGGAAGCCGGCGATATTCCGTTTTTCGAAGTGAGTGATCGGCGTAAGGAAAAAGCGGCTCGGGAACAGGCGGCGATGGACCAGATTGAGGCAATCCTTCCTGCACCGGCGGGCGCTGAGATTGCGAAGCTCTGGCGCGAGTTCGAAGATGGGCAAACAGCTGAAGCGAAATTTGCGCGGGCGCTCGATCATCTCGAGGTTCAGCTCCAACATAATCTGGCAGAGTTTTCGACCTGGACCGAGATTGAGTACGAGCTGGTCTATACGAAGATGGATCAGCACTGCGAACACGACGCGTTTTTGCAGTCACTCTGCGACGCAGTGAAGCTTGAGGCGGAGTCGAAGCTTCTCCAACACGGAATCGATGTAGCGGCCGTCAAAGTGAAGGTCGCTGCGCAGTGCCGACAGAGCGCCTCCGCGTGAAGCTCGCGAGTTTAGAGCAGGTACGCGAGCACCTCCTTCATGGCGGAGTAGCGGCAATCCCGACGGAGACGGTCTACGGACTCGCGGCGCTCGCCTCGGACGTTGATGCAGTGTCACGGGTCTTCTCGTTAAAAGCCCGGCCATTCTTCGATCCGCTGATTGTGCACATTGGCGAGTGGGAGCAACTAAACGGAATCATCACCGGGTTCAGCGCGGAAGAGGAGGCACTCACGCGAGCTTTCTGGCCCGGACCGCTCACGATCGTGACCCCGAAGCGGCGCGAGGTAAGCGATATGATCACCTCCGGCTTCGATACGGTGGCTGTTCGCATGCCGCAGCATCCGCTCACCCTTGAGCTGCTTCGCACTCTCAACGAGCCCGTTGTCGCACCGAGCGCGAATCAGTTCGGCCGGACAAGCCCGACCACTGCGGAGCATGTAGCGGCGGAATTTCCCGATGCCGAGATCCTCATCCTGGACGGTGGACCGTGCACCGTCGGAATCGAATCGACTGTCGTTCAATTCCACGACGGCGCGCTATCGATTCTCCGTCCCGGGGGCGTAACTGTCGAGCAACTGCAGATTGCGCTCGAAAAGGCGAAACTTTCGATCCCCGTCGGGCGAGAGGCCTCCGGACGAAGCCCCGGGAATGTAAAGCATCACTATCAGCCGCGAGTGCCACTCGTATTAGCGGAGCGGAAGGTTGAAACACGTGAGATTTCCGCGCAGCTTGGCCGGACGATCTTGAAGCTCTCGACGGTTGTGCTCCCGCAGGATCCGGTGTTGGCCGCGCGCTCGCTCTATTCGGCGATTCGTGCTGCGGATGCCGGAGCGCACGACGCCATTCTCCTGGAATGGAATTATCCGAAAGATGGAATGTGGGAGGCGATCTGGGATCGGGTTACTCGAGCAGCAACAGTCGTGATTGGAGCGTGATGAATAGGGAGGAGGGGAGACGTCAGCTGCTCGCATTCATTCCATTCTCGGAAGAGTCTCGCTTGGCGCAGGAAGCCTTTCTCGAGTTCTTTGATCGTTATGAGAACGCGGCCGATCGGTCACTTCTTCATGGACACTTTACAGCTTCGGCATGGATCGTTTCCGCAGATCGTTCCGCAGCTCTTCTTACCC
>CAYOAK010000095.1:2342-12503 GCA_964401925.1 uncultured Bdellovibrionales bacterium
GAACCGCGCGAACATGGATAAATGGATTCCGCTCGGTGGACACTGCGACGGGGACTTCGACTTTCGGGCAGTTGCATTGAAAGAGGCGCGGGAGGAATCGGGGCTGCCGGATTTTCGAATTCTCAGAGCGGAGCCGATCGATCTTCATTCCCATCGGATCCCCGCATTCGGCGAAGTGCCCGAACATCTCCACCACGACATCCGTTTTCTCCTTGAGGCTGATGCGGAAGGCGGCTTGATTCTGGCCGAAGAGGAGAGCTTTGCGGTGCAATGGGTTCCGATCACCCGTCTTCGGGAGTTCACCTCAGAATCCTTCTTGATTGAACTTAGCCAAAGGGTTCAGGGCCTTACCGCGACCTGAGTGTGTTGTCTGCCGGGTGAAACAACCCTTTTCCGGCTCAAGTCACATCGCGCCCCGCGGCGGCCACAACATTTATACCCCAGGGTAAGAGTTGGAGGAATTATGGGCGGCCTTTTCAGCGGCATCATCACGGCAGGGCTTTTCGTTCTTGCGAGCGGAGCCATCGTCAACGGGAACTATCTCAACACCTGTCAGCGGAACATTGCGACGCAGGAATCGAACGCCGTGCGTTACGGGAAGACCTGTGACAACTACACGGATAAGATTAAGGCGCTCGATGCGAAGGTAGTAGACGCACAAAATGCGTTGAAGGCGACCGGTCTCACCCGTTCTCAAACAAGCCGTCTGAATTACAACCTCAAAACGGCTCAACGGAATGTGCGGACTTACTCCAGCCTGAAGACCCGCTACTGCAAATATGAGACGACCGCCGCCGCGAAGGCAGTGACGCTCAAGCAGCAGTGCACTGTCGTTGGAACTCCGACTCCAGCAGCGTCGTAGGGCAATTCCGAAGCGGGCGACACTGGGACCGCGGACGGCCTCGCCCGCCATAGACCAATCACGATGCCAGTTGAAGATCGGTAGCCATCCGAAGTGGCGATTGGTCCTTCTTTCACCACCCCCGCCTTTGCTTTGCAAAGGCCGCCCCCTTAGTAGGGGGCATAGGTCCGAGATAAGGCCCTCCCAGAAATGCGTGATTCTTCCAAAACAAAAGGTTAGAGATCCGGCAATGATCCACCCGATGCTGAAAGCCATTTCGACCGCGGATTTGCCGGATATGGGGCTGCCTGCGGATCCCGCCGACTGTGCGATCACCGTGGATGTTGAGGTGGGGCCTCGGGACTCCGACATTTCGGAAAAGTTCAGTTTTCTCGTCGTGACCTCCCAACACCTTGTGCGCTCCGAGCTGCCCCGGTGGGGCCATGGCTTGCTTGTCGTCGAGGAGTTCACTTGGGCGGAGGTCGGGCAGATGGTAGCCGTCGTCATCGCAGCAGCAAGCCGGGAGAGCTGGGCCGAATCTGTGATTGAATTGCGCCGGATTCTCCGGTAATTCCCGCCACTTGGTTGCCCACTAAATTCATGCTAATAGGCGCGGCCGTTCCTTCAGCCGTTTGAATTCTGTGATCGATGAAGACCCTCGAGAGCGCGATAGTTCGCGGTCTCCGGGAGGTGACTGTTTTGCGTAAGGACTATTTGGAAACGTGCCGGGACATCATCTCGTTGCTCCGTCGCCTCGGCCAAACCAAGGTGCATCCCATCTTTCGGGAAGCGCTCGAACGGACCGAGGCCGCTCTGGTCGCGATTAAGCTCGAGCTGTTGGACGAAGAGTCCGCATTCGATTCGAGAGAGACGGCGCACCGAATCTCGGGATGTGTCCGCGAGCTGATGTACGAAGCGGCGTGTGAGAAATTCGTTTACGAACCGAATTTCGGACCCCAGTGGCTGGAGGACCTTCGGTTTTTTTCCGACATGGACATCTCGAGCCTTGCCGGCATCGGTTCGCACCCCCTGGAGCTCATACTCACTCGACGAGGAGTGAGGATTTCGCCCGTTCGGCGAGAACGTTGTGCTTGATCTTGAGCACTTCGAGCTCAGCCAAGTCCCCCACAGTAGGCCTCGGGTTTGAATCATAGCTGCGTTGCATCACGTTCCTATGATTTCTGACCCGGTCAAACACCCCGGCGAATTCAGCATCCGGGATCGATCTGGCCCAGCTCGTATAGGATTCCGCGATCTTTCCTTTTATCTCGGTGACGCGAGCAATGGATTGGCCGTCCTGTTTTGGAAGGTGGGTCCCTAACTCTCGTTCAAGGATGCGTGCGGTGATCGCACGTTCCTCGAAAAACAAAACCCGGCGCTCCGCATCCGCGGTGAGCTCTTCCAGTCTGTCCACTGTCATTCGATTGACCTGTTTGTTATCGTTTTTGCGTTGTTTTACGTCCTCCAGTGCTGCACTCAGCCGCTCTTCCGGAAGCTCATGGACGCGCTGGCCGGTACGGAATTTTTCTTCGGCCGTAAGCTTGTCGAGCGGTCCCTGGATTTCCTCTCGCGAACCGTTTGGGTTCAATCCTTTAGCGAACTTGTCTCTCAGCGGAACTTTCTCTTGAGCCGGAACAGAAGGCTCGCGCACCAGGCGGGGGCCGGTTCCGCCGCCAGTTGTTTTGCCGCCACCTGTTCCACGATCGGTGCCGCCCGTTCCGCGATCAGTGCCGCTGCCGCCGGTGTTACCCGAAGTGCGTCCCGTCTGGAGATTTGAGCCCTGATTCCCGTAGCCTGTACTCGCCACCATCTGCGGACGTCCGGTCGCCGGTCGAATGGTATTTGCGCCAGGTGCCTGTCCGACAGCGATCGGCAGCTCTTCGGATACCGGAATTGCCTGGCGCGCGGGCATCGTCAAAGTCTTTGGATTTCCTGTTTGCGGTTGCGGCTGCCCGGCTCCGCGCTGCTGATACTGTTGGAACCTGTCACCGGAGACGACGTTCGAAGCTGGTGGTGCCGCCGGCGCGGCCGGAGCCGCAGGCGCCTGCGCTACGGTGGGCCGCCCGCCACGCAATCCGCCTGCGGCAAGCCGGGCCGTGGGCAATACGGAAGCAAGTCCGATGGCGACGTTAATATAGGCAGCGATATCTCCGTAGGTGTTCGCGGTCGCGGCGGCAGCATGGTGCTTCTGCAGGCCGACGACGTGTGCTGCCCATTCGGGAGCATCGGCTTTCAATCCCGAAATTGTTCGCAGCGCGTCGAGTCTCTGTCTGACCTGATCTGAATCGAATGGAACCCGGCCGGTAAGGATCTCCTGCGTTAGCAATGACGCTTTGATCTGATCTCCCGCTTGCGGGTCAATTTTCTTTACATTCTGGAGCTGATCAATCGCTTCCCGCAGTTTCGTAGAGGTTTCGACTGAACCCTTCGGTCCAAGCTGGTCCGTAAGGAAGGTGTTGTAGGTGTTCAGCAGGACCGAAGTGTTCGTCCGCTGATCTTCGGGGCTCAGATTCGAGAACTGTTCGATCACTCGCGAGAAATTCCGGAGTCCCTTTTCCGGACTCCCTTCAACGACGGACATGCGCGCGACCTTCATCGCTTCGCTGTAAAACGCCGAATCCCCGAGTGTGCGCAGCCCAATGGCGGTTGCACCCCCGCGGTCCTCCGGTTTGATAGTCGAAGAGGTGGCAAGCTCGGCGAGGAAGTAGCGCTGCAGCCCGCGGAGCGCAGGATTTCCTCCTGTGTCCATCGACTTCTCCAGCGCCGCGAGCAGTTTCGATCCGTTGATGTGGCTCCCATCAACCTCAGGCGAAACCCTCAGTGCCCAATGTGAGTAGCTGAACAGTTCTTTCCTGACGCTCTTCCCGGCGATTTCAATCGCTTCGGCAGCAGTACCGTTGTTAATGCCCGCTTGAAGCAGCTCATTAATCTTTGTCGCGACGGTTTTGAACTCTCCGTTCCGGAGCAGATGCTCGATCTCGAGCGTTTTAAACTCGCGTTGATTCTGCCAGCTTTTGAAGGCATCCGGATTGTCCCGCTGGAGCTCCCAAAGTTTCTGCATCCCTGCAGTGCGGGACGGATCGGACGTGCTCGATTTCATGAGCGCGTCCATCATGCCGCGCGCATCCGCGGATAGATCTCCCTGCGTCTCTGTTACCCGAGCGGACATCTCGAAAACCTGAAAAAACGAACTGCGAAAACGTTACAGATGTTATGGCGCAGCAGGGCCAATTTCCGACCTGTAGTGGAACGCATCTTGCTAAAGTCACAACGTCGACGGGACGCGGTGATCCGATCTGATCGAATCGGCAAATGGCTGTACGAATTGTCTTATCGTGCGGCGACGAATTCGATCTCGCCAACCGGCGGGCAGAGGCCCGCTTCCGCTCCGCACTGGAGAAAAGTTCGGATTGAGCGCTGACCCTCTTCTCCGAGGTCGAGAGTCCGCTCGTTTACATACATTCGGACAAACTCATCAGCCATCTCGGCGGACAGACCCCGTCCGTAGCTGAGCGCATGATCAGTTGCTTTGCTGCGATGCTGCATCGAAAACTCGATGCTGTTCAGCAGAACTCGTGCGACCGCCTGCTTGTCCGCAGCGGTAAAGTTCCTCCGCACGATATTCACTCCGAGAGGTAGAGGCAGCTCGGTTCGCTCCCACCACCAGGTGCCGAGATCCAGAATCGAGGTGAGTCCTTTTTCCTGGTGCGTCAACTGTCCTTCGTGGATCAGCAGCCCTGCATCAAAGTCGCCGGAAAGAACCGCATCCTCGATCTCTTCAAAATGGAGCTGCGAAACTTCGGCCTGAATCTCCTGTTCACGGAGGTAAAGCTTCATTGCCAGCGTTGCGGATGTAAGCTCGCCGGGGAGTGCCAGCCGCACACGGTTTTTGAGGGTCGCTCCCTGCTTTGCTACGAGTCGAGGGCCGTAGCTTTTCTCGCCCATGGAGGCGCCGTGCATGAGGATAGAATACTGGTCGGCCAGATAGCTGAAGGCGTGAACGGAGACGGCCGTCGCATCTAGGGCTCCTTTTCGCGCCTGTTGATTGAGGGACTCGATGTCGCAGAGCTCAGAGCTGAACCGATAACCCGGCACCGATACTCCACCTCCCACAAGGCCGTAGAACATAAAAGCGTCATCGGCATCCGGTGAGTGGTAGATCGTGATTTCTCGTTCCATGCCGCCTTCGGTATACTGCCTCGCACAAAATGTCATGTTGAAGTCCCTCGCAGAACGACCCTCCCTCTCCGAACGAATCTCCGACGATGAGGTTCGTGAGCTGGCGCGAAGCGCCTCGCTTCCGCAGCTTGGCCTCCTCGCGGAGAAGATCCGCTACGCCTGGAATCCGAAGCGGACTATCACCTATCTGGTAGACAGGAATATCAACTACTCGAACGTCTGCCGGACCGACTGCAGCTTCTGTGCATTTTACCGGCACTCACCCAAAGATCCTGAGGCCTATGTCCTGAGCCGCGAGTCGATCGCAAAAAAGCTCGATGAGCTCGTCGAGATTGGGGGCACCCGGGTGCTCCTCCAAGGGGGGCATAACGACGAGCTGCCTTACGACTACTATCTGGATCTGGTTCGCTGGATCGCCGAGCGTTATCCGCAGATCGAGATAAACGCCTTTTCACCGAGCGAGATCGATCAGATGGAACGGGTCTCGGGCAAACGCGCCGAGGTGATTCTGTCCGAGCTAAAGCAGGCCGGCCTCGGCGGACTGCCGGGCGGCGGCGCCGAAATGCTCGATGATGAAATTCGTAGACGGGTGAGCCCGAAGAAGATCTCCGGCTTGCGCTGGATCGAGATCATGGAGAGCGCTCAGAGCCTGAATCTTACGACGACAGCAACCATGGTGATCGGATTCGGAGAGAGCTTCGAGAACCGGTTGAATCATCTAAGGCTGCTTCGAGATCTCCAAGATCGAAGCCTGAGCAAAGGCCTGCGCGGCTTCAACCTCTTTATCTCTTGGACGCTGCAGTCGAATGAGAACACCTCGCTCGGGCGAAGCCGCCATCGGCAAAATTACGGTGTCTCGGCCCTTGAGTACTTGAAAAACCTCGCACTCTCCCGAATCTATCTGGATAACATTCAGCATCACCAGTCGAGCTGGCCGACATTAGGCGCCGAGATCGCGCAGCTTGGATTACAGTTCGGGTGCGATGATATCGGAAGCACAATGATGGAGGAGAACGTCGTCTCGCAGGCCGGTGCTCCGACGCTGGCGAAGTGGTTTGTTAGTCCGGAGGAGCTGCAGGGGATCATCCGGAGCGCCGGTTTCATCCCGGTGCAGCGCGACTCGTCGTTCAACCAGCTGAAGGTGTTTATTTGAAAAAGCACTCGCCGTTGACGATGACTCTCAGAAGTCAGATCGAGTCTGCCCTCGCTGACGCAGGCGCAAAGAATCTTGTCGTCGCTGTTTCCGGAGGAAACGATTCTGTAGTGCTTCTCCATCTCCTCTGCAGTCTCAGAGAAGAACTTTCCCTCAAGCTGACCGTTGCGCATTTTGATCACCGCCTTCGAGCGGAGTCCGAAGCCGAATCGGACTTCGTTCGAGACCTCGCCGAGGCGCTCGAGTGTGATGTTCAGGTAGGAGTTGCCGACAAGGTGCCGAGTGCGAACATCGAGGCTTGGGCTCGAGAGCAAAGATACCGATTTCTGGAAAGTGTTCGGGACGGGACCGGCGCCGATTTCATCTGCACAGCGCATCATCGAGACGATCAGGCAGAGACGCTTCTCTTTCGAATTCTCTCGGGCCGGCTCTCGACCCGGGGTTACGGAATTGCGAGCGCCGATCCAGTCCGCCATCTTCTGCGTCCGCTGCTCGGCGCGTCGAGGGATCAACTCGAGGAATACGCCGGTGAGCACGCGCTTCGATTCTGCACGGACAGCTCTAACTTCGATCGAACGCGCACCCGCAACCGGATCCGTGCGGAGCTCATTCCGCGGCTTGAACAGGATTTCAATCCAGGCTTCAACGCGACTCTGGGAGAGCTTTCGCACCGGCTGGCTGACGACGAGAACCTCCTCTGGAAAGAGGCGGAAGAACTTGTCCGGACACTCTATCAAACAGGCTGGAGCCATGAGCGCTTTTGCGCGGCGCCGCCGGCACTCCGCTGGCGCTCGCTAGGGGTGCTCGCGAAACGGACCGGGCTTACCGGAAGCCGGGATGCGGGCTACGGCAAGCTTAAACTGCTGGAAGAGCGGATTCTCAGGGCTGGAGGGGAGCGGTTTGAGCTCGACCTGGGCGGAGCTGTCAGGGCGCAATATTCCACGCGAAACGGGGTGAATTTTAAGTCTATCCAACAAATTGCTCCGTTGGACGTCGAATCTCCTGCCGCTGATCAACCATCGATGATTGTTGGATCAATTGACACGCGGGAGAGTGAGTTGCGATACAGTTCCGGCAAGTCTCTGATCCCGAAATCATTGCTCCCTTAAAGGATAGCGTTTGAACTCCTTCTCCCGAAATAACTTCCTCTGGATTGTGATCATCCTGCTCGCGCTGATCTTCTATCATGTGTTCGATCGGCCGGATAATTCGAACCGGGAGATCCCTTACTCCTCGTTCCTCGATTCGGTTGCAGCCGGTGAGATCAAGAACGCGACAATTCGCGATACTTCAATTGAAGGTGACTACCTTGAAGGAAAGGGACCCCCGAAAGCGCGGGGGAAATTTCTCACGCAGTCGCCTCCGAACGACGATGAGCTCGTGAAGATTCTTCGCGGGGCGAAGGTCGAGTTCACGGCGCGTCCAAAGGAAGAGGACAGCTGGTATCTGCTCCTCCTCGCGAATTGGTTCCCGATGCTGCTCCTCATCGGAGTCTGGGTGTTCTTCATGCGCCAGATTCAGATCGGCGGCGGAAAAGCGTTGAGCTTTGGAAAGAGCCGCGCAAGGTTGCAGGAAGAGGGACCGAGCAAGGTCACATTTGCCGATGTCGCGGGCATTGAAGAGTCGAAGGCAGAGCTCGAGGCCGTCGTTCAGTTTCTAAAAGACCCGAAGAAGTTCACGAGGCTCGGCGGAAGAATCCCGAAGGGCGTCCTGCTCGTGGGATCTCCGGGAACCGGAAAGACACTGCTCTCCCGTGCGATCGCCGGCGAGGCGGGCGTGCCGTTCTTCAGTATCTCCGGCTCGGACTTCGTCGAGATGTTCGTCGGCGTCGGCGCCTCTCGCGTTCGGGACCTGTTTGTCCGGGGCAAGAAGAACGCACCGTGCATCATCTTCATCGACGAAATCGACGCAGTCGGACGTCATCGCGGAGCCGGGCTCGGCGGCGGACACGACGAACGTGAGCAGACGTTAAATCAGCTGCTCGTAGAGATGGACGGATTCGAGGCGAATGAAGGGGTCATCCTGATTGCCGCAACGAACCGGCCGGATGTGCTGGATCCTGCACTTCTTCGTCCGGGACGTTTCGACCGAACCGTCGTCGTTCCGCTTCCCGATATCAAAGGCCGTGAGGCAGTGCTGAAAGTTCACACGTCGAAAGTTCCGCTCTCGAACGATGTCTCACTTGCGACAATCGCACGTGGCACACCCGGCTTCTCCGGTGCAGATATCGCGAACCTCGTAAACGAAGCGGCGCTCTATGCCGCCCTCAAAGACTCGGAGCAGGTGCAGATGCAGCACTTCGAGTATGCGAAGGACAAGATCATCATGGGAGTCGAGCGCCGTTCGCTCGTGCTCAATGACAAAGAGCGAAACGTCAGTGCGATCCACGAGTCAGGTCACGCGCTGATTGCGAAGCTTCTCCCGAACGCCGATCCCGTTCACAAAGTGACGATCGTTCCACGTGGTGTTGCGCTCGGATTGATGCAGCAGCTTCCTCAGGACGAGAAGCACACATACTCTAAGGAGTATTGGCAGGATCGGATCTGCATCGCGTTCGGCGGACGCGCGGCGGAGGAGCTTGCATTCGGAGAGATCACGACCGGAGCCAGCGCGGACATTCAGGCTGCGACAAACATCGCGCGGAAGATGGTTTGCGAGTGGGGGATGAGCGAGAAGCTCGGCCCGCTCGCATACGGACGCCGCGACGAAGCGGTCTTTCTTGGAAAGGAGTTCGGGCACCAGAGGGATTACTCCGAAGAGACGGCGCACGCGATCGACGACGAAGTGCGTTCGATCGTCGAAGTTGAACTCACTCGCGCACGAAAGCTGCTTGGGGAACAACGAGGAAAGCTCGAACTTCTTGCTGCCGCGCTTCTGAAGGAAGAAACGCTCGATGCGGTTCAGGTCGAGCAGATTCTGAATGGTGGAACTACCGAGCCTTCCGGTTCGACGCTCGCCGCAGCGGCGTAGCGCAAAAGACGAGAGATATGGACGCGAAGGATCTGATAAAAAGGTTTCGCGTTCAGAAGAAGAAGATCTCGCTGAAGCGGGATTTCGATCCGGGGTACGCACCGAAGGGGCTAACGAAAGAGTCCGCGCAGCTTAAGCTCAGCGAGGGGATCGGCGAGCTCGCAAACATGCAAGACCGGCTCTATGCCGATAATCGCCACTCGCTGCTCTGCATCTTTCAAGCGATGGATGCCGCCGGGAAGGACTCCACGATCAAGCACGTGCTCTCCGGGCTGAACCCGCAAGGCTGTCAGGTCTTCAGCTTTAAGGTCCCCACCCACGAGGAGCTCGATCACGACTATCTCTGGCGCTACTGGCGCTGCCTGCCGGAGCGGGGCCGGATAGGAATATTCAATCGCTCATACTTCGAAGAGGTGCTCGTTGTGCGGGTGCACCAGGAGATTCTTGAGCGCCAGCGGTTGCCCGATGAGTTCGTGACACCGGAGATCTGGAATCGGCGCTATGAGGACATCAACAATTTCGAGCGGCACCTCGTCGAGAACGGCACGGTGATCTTGAAATTCTTCTTGAACGTCTCGAAGGAGGAGCAGAAAGCCCGGTTCATTGAGCGGATCGACAATCCGAAGAAGAACTGGAAATTCGCCGCCGGGGACGTCAAAGAACGGAAGCACTGGGTCAAGTATCAGCAGGCTTACGAGAACATGCTCGAAGAAACGAGCACCAAATGGGCGCCCTGGTACGTGATCCCGGCGGACAAAAAATGGTTTACGCGGCTCGCCGTCAGCACAATCATCTCCGCCCGCGTCGAGGAGCTGAACCCAAGCTACCCGAAAATCACACCCGCACAGAAGCGCGAGCTCGCCGAGGCAAAGGCTGAACTATTGGCCGAATGAGCGTGACGCATCCTGAGTCTGTCTCCCGCGCCCCCCGCCCCCCCGCTGGTGCAACCCAACTTTTTTTTCCAGCGGGAACCAATTTCGCTCCGTCTCCCGCCGCCCCCCGCGCCCCCCGCGTCTCC
>CAYOAK010000096.1:0-6447 GCA_964401925.1 uncultured Bdellovibrionales bacterium
GCACGAACAGCTCTTTCGGGCGCCAGAGTGAGGGCCGAATGAAAGTGCGGAGCTGCAGAACAAAAGTCTCGCCGATGTATTTCAGCAGGATGCCGAGACTGCCGAGGCCTTCGACTATTCCCCGTCCTATCTGCGCAAAAATCGACAGCCGCCGCTCTTTCAGCGGTGCCGTTTCCGAAGGCATCTTCAAAGCCAGATTAAAGATCTGCTGTGCGTCCTCCGAGAAATTTTGCAGGGTGACTTTGCGCGTCCTCAGCGCCAGAAGCAGGAGCGCCGCGCTTCCGGTATCAATTGTGCTCAGCCGGCCGCCGTCGAGCACGACCGCGCGACCGTTCACAGGCTTGATCACCGAGAGATCCAGATGCTGAACTTGAATCAGCCGCCACGGTCCGGCGAGCTCGAGCGAATCACCATGGGAGGTAAAAGTCGGGTTCGGTTGAATTTGCTCCGGAGTGGCCATGCGTCGTTCGTGATCTTCTGCCACACAGCGGGAAAATCAGCACCTGCGCCGCTTCAGGGTGGGCGATTCATCGCCCACATTCCTTCCAGATGGCGCGTGTGCAGCGGCCGCAGGGTCCGCCGGTCGAGGATGATTCCGAAGTAGTCGACCTGCATCGGGCCCCGCCACCGCTTGCCCAGCCGGGACCGTGCAAACTCCTGCAGACGAATCGGGAGCGCGCTCTCCTGCTCCTGCGAAATTGATTCGAAGAGAAGGTAATCTGCAGACGCTGATGTGAGGCGAGTTTTTACCTCTACTCCGATTAAGCACTCTCCGCAGACAAAGATCAGATCCAGCTCCCCGCTCCGGGCGCGGAAGTTCCGCTCAACAAAAATATAGCCGGCCCTTCCCAGCAACCGGCGCGCAATCTCCTCGCCGATCGCTCCGATAAAATTTCGTGAGTTAAAGCAGCTCGAGCTGGAGCCGGTCGCTGATCGGACTAAATGTCCGGCGATGGATACAGCTGGGGCCAAGCTCCTCAACCGCTTTCCGATGCTGAGCTGTCGCGTATCCCTTATGCTGCGCGAAGCCATAGCCAGGATAATGGCTATCCAGTCGCGACATGAGAGAGTCGCGGGCGACCTTGGCGATAATTGATGCGGCGCTGATGAGCTTAATTTTTTCGTCACCCTTGATAATCGCCTCTCCGGCGAAGGGTGTTTCCAAAGAGAAGTTTCCGTCGATCAAAAGATAGAGCTCCGGCTCCAGACCGAATTGATTCCGAAGCTGTGCGTAGACACGGCGGACGCAGATGCACATCGCCGCTTTCGTCGCTCCAAGGATGTTCAGCTGCTCGATACGTCTCGGCCCTACGGATACGGTGGCGAAGGCCAGCGAGTTCTCGACGATCTCCTCCGCCAGCCGCTCGCGATCTTCGGCGCTCAGCTTCTTTGAGTCTGTAAGCTCGTCGTTCTGGTAACCCGGCCGGAAGACTACGCAGCCGGCGGTGACCGGCCCCGCTAAGGGCCCCCGTCCAACCTCGTCTAACCCAGCTACGAAGAGCATCCGAAACCTTTACTGGTTATTCACAAGTTTCCGGCACTTCCCCGCGAACGCTTACACAATTTGCAAACAGTTTGGAGAGTCTCTACTTAACAGGCTTCTACAGGGCGAAGATCGCCCGGGCAACGAGCTTATAGGGAAATCGTTATGTCGCTCTCAGAGACTGAAGTTCGCTACGTTGCGAAGCTTGGCGCGCTTGAGCTCAAGGACGCCGAAGTCGAGAAGATGATTAAGGAGTTGAACGACATCCTGAGCTATGTCGATCAGCTCGAGGCAGTGTCGACCGTCGGTGTCGAACAAACCTCGCATGTTCACGGTTCGGTGAACGCGTTCCGCGACGATATCATCCAGCCCTCCCTCGATCAGAAAGCGATCGAACAGAACGCCCCTGACTTCCGCGACGGATTCTTCCGTGTTCCAAAAATAATCGGTTAAAGCCGCAATGCCACATTCAGCCGAACTGATCTCGCTCACAGCAGAGAAGATGCGCGAGCACCTCTTACGTGGAGACGTCTCCGCCGAGGAGCTTTGCGATGCACACCTTGAGCGCATCGCGGAAACCAATCCGCACTTCAACTCCTTCCTTACCGTCTCCGCCGATCAAGCTCGAAAGCAAGCAACGGCAGCCTCGGCGGAGTTAAAGTCGAAGAAGGAGAACTCGCATCCGCTCACCGGGATTCCGGTCGCAATCAAGGATATGTTGATCACAGAGGGGATCGAAACCACCTGCGCTTCAAAAATTCTGAAAGGCTTCATCCCTCCGTATGACTGCACCGCCGTTGCGAAGTTAAAGCGCGCAGGCGCAGTCATCCTGGGCAAGACGAATCTCGACGAGTTCGCGATGGGTTCTTCAAACGAGAACTCGGCCTACGGACCAGTGCGCAACCCTTGGGATCCCGAGCGGATTCCCGGGGGGTCCAGCGGGGGGTCTGTCGCAGCAGTTGCCCTCGGACAGGCTCCGCTGGCGCTCGGAACAGATACCGGGGGCTCGATCCGTCAGCCGGCAGCACTCTCCGGAATGATCGGTATGAAGCCGACGTACGGGCGGGTGAGCCGTTACGGCGCCGTTGCTTTCGCCTCGTCGCTCGATCAGATCGGACCATTCGCGCGTTCCGTCGATGATCTTTCGGTAATCCTTGAGACGATCTCGGGACACGACGCGCTCGATGCAACCTCGATGAAGGTTCCGC
The DNA here is from genome assembly GCA_964401925.1 of uncultured Bdellovibrionales bacterium. Taxonomy (GTDB): domain Bacteria; phylum Bdellovibrionota_C; class UBA2361; order SZUA-149; family JADYYL01; genus CAYOAK01. The sequence goes on from CAYOAK010000096.1 coordinate 2,692, forward strand.
TCCCCCCATTTGCAAAGGATCTGAGGGCGGCCCCTGAATCATTGAAGGGGGTCAGAGTCGGAGTTCCGAAGCAGTACTTCATCGACGGGATGGAGCAGGAGATCGAAGAGAAGACTCGCACGGCGATTAAGACCTTCGAATCGCTCGGAGCGGAGATCGTCGAGATCTCCCTGCCCCATACGGAGCACGCCCTCGCCGTTTATTACATCATCGCCCCGGCTGAAGCGTCTTCGAACTTGGCTCGATACGATGGCGTCCGCTACGGACCACGCATTGAAGGTGAGAATCTCGCCGAGATGTATGCAAAGACGCGCGGCCAAGGCTTCGGTCCGGAACCGAAGCGCCGGATTCTGATCGGAACGTATGTGCTCTCGAAGGGCTACTTTGATCAGTATTATCTGAAAGCTCAGGCGATCCGCACTTTGATCATCAACGACTTTAAAGCGGCATTCAACAACTCTTGCGACATCATCGCAGCACCCGTCGCGCCGCGCTGCGCCTGGAAGCTCGGTGATCGATCTGCATCTCCATTGCAGATGTACTTGGAAGACGTTTTCACGATTCCCGCGAGTCTGGCCGGTCTCCCCGGCCTCACCGTGCCGGTCGGCCTGAATTCGCTTGGACTTCCGATCGGAATCCAGCTCCTCGGCCCTCCGTTCGAAGAGGGACGGCTGCTTCATGCCGGAAAGCGATTCTTGGAAGCACAACCGTTTGACACTGCGGCGATGACGATGAGGAAGGTATGAGCACCGATTACGAGGCAGTCATCGGCCTTGAAGTACATGCGCAGCTCTCGACCGATTCGAAGATCTTCGCCACCTCTTCAACCGAGTCAGGACGCGCACCGAATGTTTCGACAGACCCGGTCACGCTCGGACTGCCGGGCTCTTTGCCGGTATTGAACCGCCGCGTCGTCGACTTCGCAGTGAAGCTCGGTCTGGCGACGAGCTGTGAGATAGCGCGAGTGAGCGTTTTTGCGCGCAAGCACTATCTCTATCCGGATCTGCCGAAGGGCTACCAGATCTCTCAGTACGATCTTCCGCTCTGCAAAGGCGGGCGGCTCGACATCCGGACGAAATCGGGAACGAAGAGCATCGGGATCACGCGCATCCACTTGGAAGAAGATGCGGGAAAGAATATCCACTCGCACCATGACGCCTTTTCGTACGTCGATCTGAATCGCGCGGGGGTCCCGCTCGTTGAGATCGTTTCGGAGCCCGAGCTTCGCACGGCGGAGGAGGCCGGTTCGTACATGCGTCAGCTCCGTCAGATCGTCCGCTATCTCGATGTCTGCGACGGGAACATGGAAGAAGGCTCGCTGCGCTGTGATGCAAACGTCTCCGTGCGTAAGCGCGGCGAAACGCAGTTCGGAACAAAGGTCGAGATTAAGAACATCAACTCGTTCCGCTTCGTCGAGAAGGCGATCGAGCACGAGATTGAGCGGCAAACGGCGCTGCTCCAAGAAGGGCAGACAATCGCTCAAGAGACGCGGCTCTTTGACGAGTCTACTTCGACGACGAAATCGATGCGCTCGAAGGAGCAAGCCGCGGATTACCGTTACTTCCCGGACCCCGATCTCCCGCCGCTCGTTGTGGATGATGAATGGGTCCGCCGGATGAAAGGCACGCTGCCGGAGCTGCCCGGAGACACGTTCAACCGTTTCCGGAAGATCTACGCGCTCGACGAATACTACTGCGAGCTTCTGACCGAGGAGCGTGCAATCGCGGAATATTTCGATCAGGCGGTGAACTGCCACAACAACCCGCCGGTGATCGCCAATTGGATCACGACAGAGCTTTTTGGCCGCTTAAACCGTGACGGCGTTTCGATGGAACGCTGCCCGATCAGCCCCGAGCAGATTGCGCGGCTGGTGGAGCTCATCGATACCGACGTGATCTCCGGAAAGATCGCAAAGACCGTCTTTGAAGAGATGTTCTCAACCGGCGGATCGCCGGATCAGATCGTCCAATCGCGCGGCTTGAAGCAGATCACGAACCCGAAAGAGGTCGAGTCTGTCGTGCAGAAGGTGATCGATGCGAATCCTTCACAGGTCGAGGCTTATCGAGGCGGAAAGACGAAGATGTTCGGGTTCTTTGTCGGCCAGGTGATGAAGGAAAGCGAAGGGAAGGCGAATCCTCAGCTCGTCAACGAGCTGCTCGAGAAGCTGCTGAAGGGCTAGAAGCGGATCGCGGCGGCAAGCTCCTTCACCGTGAGAAACACGCGCGACGCGCCTGAGCTCATGAGGAGCTCCGGGCTAAGCGGCGAGCTCTCTTTCACAGCGACGGTCAAGCACTCAGCCGCAGCCGCAGCTTGCAAACCAAGTGGAGCGTTTTCTACGGCGAGACAGTCGAAAGCAGGAATACCGAGCCTCTGCGCACCGATAATAAACGGATCGGGGAGCGGCTTCGCGCTCTTGGTGTCATCGGCGCTGACGATTCCCGAGAACAGCTCCAGAAACCACGGCTCGTTTGCGAATCGGGAGCGGATATTTTTCCCGCCGGTAACAACGCAGAGCGGAATTCCTTTGGCGCGCATCGCTTCGAGGAGCTCACGGGCGCCGTCCATAAATGGCGGCGACGGAAACGCCGAATATGCCCTCTCTTTCCGCAAGGCGAGTGCGGAGTATTCAGCTTCGTCGGCATGGCCCAGCTGAGTTTCGAAAAGCAGCTTTGCGATCTGTAGCGTGTGGGCGCCCTCGGTCTCATAGGTGATCTGCGGCGTCATCTGGACGCCCGATCCTTCGCATGCCTGAGCCCAGGCCTCGAGGTGAGCCGGCAGGCTGTCGACCAGGGTGCCATCCAGGTCGAAAAGCGCCCCTGAAAGTTGCCTCTCCAGACCTTCAAGGAAGAAATGCATCCTATTCAGCCTCGATTGAAGCGACGAGCCAGTCCTCGTTGCATTCGGGCGGAACATCCCGAAACACGAGGTTGAGCTCGGGTTTGAGGGAATGGAGCAGCTGGTCTAGATCAGTACCCGCGCAGTCGAGGCTTAGAATCACGACCTCGCCCGCCTTGCGGTCGAGGGTCCGGACGATTCCGAGCTCATCATAGCTTTCGAGAAGCGACTTCAGGAGTGCGATATTCTCCGGAGGGAGCTGCAGGAAGATCGGCCGGAATTCGCCTAAGCGTTCAACGGAGAGCGGCTGGTGAGTTCCGGTGACTGGCATAGAAATCTGTTTTCATCGTCCGGCCGGGTGGCCGCAGGATGAAGAGTACAGGGGAAGGGTGCAGGGTGTCATGATTGAATTTGTTCGTAAACGCCGGAAGGGGATTATCAACTTCATCCTGCTCGGCCTCTGCGTGATCCTGATGGTGAGCTTCGGACTGGAAAGCTTCCAGCCGGGCCTTTCAAATCGCGATGTTGCTATCGCGGTAAACGGCGACGAGATCTCTCGCGGGGAATTCGAGCGCCAAGTTCGTTCGATCGAGCAGCTGTATGCCCGGCAGCTCGGAGCAGCTTTTGATCAAATTCGGGGGCAGTTGAACCTGGGACAGAAGGTCGCCGATCAGATGGTCGACGAAAGGCTGCTGCGCGCGTTCTTCGAGCAGCTCGGGTTCACGGCGTCGGTGAGCCAGGTTGAGGAGCGGATCCGGCGCTTGCCGTATTTCCAAGGGAACGTCGACAAGGTCTCGTTCGATGCATACCTGCGCGGCACCGGGATGACCGAGGATCAGCTCGAAAGCTCGATAAAGAAGGAAGTCATCGAAGCTGCGGAAGCGATGGCTGCCAAGCTTAAAGCGCAAGGCTATAAAGTGC
>CAYOAK010000096.1:6457-12450 GCA_964401925.1 uncultured Bdellovibrionales bacterium
GCTGCAGAACGCGCTCGCACAGCTTTCTGCGGTCACACCGGCAGAGATCCGTGATCGCTTCGATCGCGAAAATGAAGCGGCCCGCTTCACGGCGGCAAAATTCGCACTCAGCTCGTTTCTTCCGAAAGTCACCGTAAGCGATGAGAGCATCAAGAAATACTACGAAGAGCATAAATCAGAGTTTATTGAACCGAAGAGCATCGACATCGAATACATTCGCCTGACTCCGAAAGATTTCGCGAACAGGGTCGAGGTCCGGGATGAAGATCTCCGCATGCGCTACGAAGAGCAGCGCGATCAGCTGATTGAAGATGAGCAGATCCTCGTATCAAAGATCGCCTTTCCGCTCGCTCCCGAGGAGAAGCAGAACGAGGAAGGGAAGAACGAGAGCAAGCTCTCTCCGAACGATAAGAAACGCCAGCTGGCTCAGTCGATCATCGATCGAGTGAAGAAGGGCGAGAGTTTTGAGACTCTCGCGCGTGAGCACTCCGAAGACGCTGCGAGCAAAGAGAAGGGCGGAGATCTCGGATGGAGAAAGCCCTCGAGCTTTAACGATGACGTGCAGGGGGGCCTCGAGGTCCTGAAGAACGGCGAGGTCTCCGGGATCGTCGAAGATGCGAACGAAATCGCCGTTTATTTGCTGCGCGAACGCAAACCACAGCGTCAGCTCACCCTCGATGAGGTAAAAGAGCGGTTAACGGCGGAATTAAAGAATGAGGACGCGCCGGTCTATCTCCAGGCGGGAGCCGAGGCGATTTACAACAAGCTCCGTGAATCGAATCAGCCCCTCGCGGATGTTTCAAAAGAGAACGGTTACGAGCGGAAGGTCGTTTCCGGAATCACCCAGACCAGCACCGATATCTCACAAAGACTTCGGGGCAGCGCTTTCGAAGCAGAGCAGGATACTCTGCAGCAGGCGGATACTGAGCATGAAGTTTTCATTTACCGGGTAACGAAGATTAAACCCGAAGGCACGCTTCCGCTGGAGAAAGCTCAAGAGAAGATCAAGGACGCCCTGACACAGACGCAAGCCAAGGAGCTGATGAAGAATGCCGCTCAGGAGCTTGCGAAGACGGGAAAAGACGCGGAGTTCGAGAAGCTCGCCGAAGGCGCCGGCGCGACGATTGTACAGACGGAGCTCAAGAAACGCTCCGAGCTCTCGGCTGAGTTTATCGATTCACCCGATCGCGCAAATCAACTGTTCAAGCTCACCAGCTTGTCCGAGCCGATTCTCCTGCCGGATGCCGCTTATGTCGTGAAGCTCGCTGAGCGAAAGCCCGCGGATCCGGCGAACTTCGATAAGGAGAAGGTGAAGCTTCTCGCCGAAGAATCGACCGATGCCGGTCAACGTTTGCTCGACGCGCTTGTTGCCCGGCTGAAGGAGGAGAGCGAGGTCGTCATTCAGCCTGAGATCCTCCAATCCAGCGGATACGACACTTGAACATCCTCATCTCGGCCCGAAAGAAGTTCCCCTTTTTCCGGACCGAGTTGGCGGTCAAGCTTGATGAGCTTCCGCAGCGCCCCGTAGGGGAGATCAGCGCCGCTGCCGGTGAGTTATTGCGTGACGAGCTTCCGGCGTTAAAAGAAGAGGCTCTTCGCACACTGGATGGAGCGATTCTCACGAACATCCGCGGGCGCCCCGAGATTTCGCAGGCCGGCGAGAGCGCCGAGGAGAGTTTGGTCGTCATCGACGGCACTCGCCCGAAGCTCGACGAAGACCCCGAAGAGCGGCTCCCTTTCCGGTGCGCCATCACGACCAAATTTCTCGATTTTCAGGGAAAGGACATCCGCTACCAGATCAAGGTTCGAGTCTCATCCGGCTTCGAATTAGGAGAGCATACGTTGCGAACGCTTTGCAGCGCTCCCGAGCTCCGTTTCAATCGGCTGCAGCTTGGATGCGACTACTTTCAGCCGAGGAACTTTTCATTTCTGGGGATTCTCCTGCCGGAGGTGCGGGAGCGAATCTGGCTGCAGGTTCAAAACGGCGCACCAAATGCATCGGCTATCGAGCTTGAGGACACAGACTTTCAGGGGGTCGTTTCTGAGAAGTTTCAGCGGAAGCTGAAGATCTTCGAGTGGCTCTTCGGAATTGGGCTCAGTGATCCGCTGAACGCAGCTCTGGAGGCGAAAAAGCTGTAAGGTACTCGCGTTTCGCGCTAAATCCCTTGCAAACAACCGCAAAACCGCTGAATCTCGGCTCTCCCTACCGGAATTCTTAATGAGCTTTCTCGGGATTTGGAGGTGCGCCTTACTGTTCAGCGACGTGAACGGATATGAATTACAAATATCCTTCTTAACTCTGCGGAGCTAGCTGACGAATCATCCAGCACCGCTGTAAGAGTCGAATTGGACGAATGTAAAGCAACTATGGCTTCCCCGAAGAGCGTCAATCCCCAGGCAAACCACTATGACATGATCGTCATAGGCAGCGGTCCTTCCGGCCAGAAAGCCGCGATCCAAGCTGCGAAGCTGAAGAAGCGAGTCTGCATCGTCGAGTCTGCGGACAGTCTCGGCGGTGTCTCCTCGAACACCGGTACAATTCCGAGCAAGTCATTCCGGGAAGCGGTGATGTATCTCTCCGGATTTCGCGAGCGCTCGATCTACGGTCCCGCTTACCGGGTGAAATCCCGGATCACCATGGCCGACCTCACCTTCCGGATCGGAAGCATCGTCAAGCATGAGAACCACGTGATCGAGGATCAGCTTGGCAGAAACCGGATTGAGATCATGCGGGGAGAAGCGAGCTTCACCGATCCAAACACTGTCGTCGTGAACGGTGCAGGAGGAGTCTCCTCGAAGACCGCTGATTACATCGTCGTCGCTGTTGGAACGACTCCGAACCATCCCCCGGGATTCGAAGTCGATGGTGACAAGATTCTCGACTCTGACGATGTGCTCACGATGAAAGAGCTTCCGCGGACGCTTACCGTCGTAGGCGGCGGTGTCATCGGCGTCGAATACGCGTCGATGTTTGCCGTGCTTGGCGTCGAAGTCACCCTGATTGAGCAGCGTAAGGCTCTTCTGGGATTCGTCGATCGCGAGATCGTTGAATCCCTCCAATACCATCTCCGCAGCCTCGACATCACTCTGCGCCTTGGCGAAGAGGTGTCCGAGGTGAAACGCCGCCCCGATGGGCAGGTGGAAACGATCCTGAAGAGTGGAAAGCGCGTCGTAACCGAGGCGGTTCTCGTATCCGCCGGACGTCAAGGAGCCGTGAACCAGCTCAACCTGCCGTCGATCGGAATCACACCCGACAAATACGGCCGGATCAAGGTAAATGAAAATTTCCAATCGGAAGTTCCGCACATCTACGCCGTCGGAGATGTAATCGGATTTCCGGCGCTCGCCTCAACAGGTATGCGCCAAGGACGAAACGCCGCGCTCCACGCGTTCGGCTATCCGCACGAGATGGCAGATGCTCCGCTGCCGTTTGGTATCTGGACGATCCCCGAGATATCCACAGTCGGAGAGACTGAGGATTCGCTGACCGAGAAGCAAGTTCCGTATGAAACCGGTGTCGCCCGATATAAAGAGATCGCGCGCGGTCAGCTGATCGGAGACGAGCTTGGGATGTTAAAACTGATCTTTCATCGAGATACCCACAAGCTCCTCGGCATCCACGTCATCGGCGAAGGTGCTGCAGAGATTATCCACGTCGGCCAGGCAGTCATGCAGCTCGGCGGGACGATCGAGTATTTCGTTCAAGGTGTCTTCAACTATCCGACACTAACCGAGTGCTACAAGGTGGCTGCTCTCGACGGATTGAATAAAGTCCGCGCTTAGGGGCTGCCAGCCGTAAGATCTCAGGCAGCGGCTAGCTGCTGGAGTGTTTTCGGTTGAGCGAAGGTTTGCCAAAAATTCTATTCGTCGATGATGACCGCTTCGCACTTGAAGCGCTTCTGCGAAGTCTCGCGCGAAGCTCTTCCGCATTTCAGTACTCACTGGCGCACAGCCCGGAAGCGGCATTCGCCGCGATGCAGTCGCAACAGCCCGAAGTCGTCGTACTCGATCTCGAGCTTGATTCCGCTCATGGACCATTGAGCGGGCTCGCACTTATTCCGGAGCTGCTCGCCATCGATGACTCCCTCCGAATTCTCGTCCTCACCGGACACGGAAGCGAGCAGCATGGCATCGAAGCTCTGAAGTCGGGTGCTGCGAGCTTTCTGACAAAACCGATCGACCCTCCCCACCTGCTCGCTCTGATCGACGATGCGGCGCGCTACTCCGCGCTGAAGCGGCGAAATCAAGCGCTCGAAGCGCAGCTGCTCAATAGCCTGCCGGCAGTCGGCCTTGCCTCACGAAATCCGGCCATGCAGCGGGTGCTCGGCGAACTCCAATTCGCAAAGAGCACTGTCCAGCCGGTGCTTATTCTCGGCGAGACCGGCACGGGAAAGGGCCTGATCGCCGAGGCCATCCATCAGCTCCAACGGCCGGCCAAGCCGTTTGTCCGCGCGCAACCAAGTTTTGGCAGTCCCGATCTCATCCAAAGCGAACTATTCGGACATGAGCGGGGTTCCTTCACCGGAGCAACGGCCGATCGGCGCGGCCTGATCGAAGAGGCAGACGGCGGCACCCTCTTTCTCGACGAGATCGATGCGCTTCCGGCGCCGACCCAGGTTTTGCTTCTTGAGGTATTGCAGTCGAAGCGGTTCCGGCGCGTGGGCTCGAATAAGGAGCGCCGATCGAATTTTCGCCTGCTTGCCGCCTCGAACTGTCCGCTAAAGACTCTCAAGGCAAGGATTCGAGCGGATCTCTTTCACCGCATCTCCCATCTGACATTGGCGCTGCCCGCGTTACGGGAACGGCGTGAAGATATCGGACTCCTCTCGATTCAGTTTCTCCGTGAGATCTCTCGCCGGGAAAAGCTCCGCGTGTCCGCCATTCGGCCCGCTGCGCTTAATCGCCTCGGTTCATATAGCTGGCCGGGAAATGTTCGTGAGCTGCAGGCAGTGATCGAACAGGCGGTTTTCCGGGCTCGCTTCGCCGGGCGTACCTTGGTCGAGGCCGGGGACCTGCCGCTCGCACCGGCCGCAGAATGCGCGCTCGCGAGTAACTTCCGTGATCAGGTCGACGGCTTCGAAAGGGGCCTCTTGAATGCAGCCCTCGAAGCTAGCGGACACAACCTTTCGGGCGCCGCCCGATCCCTCGGTCTTGAGCGCAGTCAGTTCAAACGCTGCTTAAAGCGCCATGGCCTCGCGGTGCCGTGAGTGCTCATGCTAAGAGCGACCGGAACGATTCCGTGAACGCTTTTGAGGAACACACTATGAAAAAGTCTCTTTTCGCCCTGGCGCTGTTATTGATTCCGTCGGCTGCTTATTGCGCTGAGTACGAGGTCGATCCCGACCATACGAAGATCAGCTTCAAAGTGCGTCACCTCGGCCTGAGCTGGGTTCCGGGGGAGTTCAGCAGCTTCAAAGGGACGTTCAGCTTCGATGAGAAGGATATCTCCGGTGCGAAAGCCCAAGCGAAGATTCAGACCGAGTCGGTCGATACCGGTAACGCTAAACGAGACACCCATCTCAAAGGAGACGACTTCTTCAATGCTCCAAAATTTCCGGAGATCAGCTTCGTCACGAAAGAGGTGAAGAACGTAAAGGGAAATAAATTCACCGTTTTGGGCGACCTTTCAATTCACGGCGTAACGAAGCCGGTGGAGCTGGATGCTGAATTCCTCGGAGTCGCAAAAGACCCCTGGGGCAACGAGCGCGCGGCGTTTCAAGCATCGACCGTCCTGAACCGAAAGGATTTCGGCCTCGAATGGAATAAGACTCTCGATAACGGCGGCCTGGTCGTCGGCAACGAAGTGAAGGTCACGATCGATGTCGAGGGGATCAAGAAAAAGTCGTAGCAGGTCCCGACGCTGATTCTCTTTGGTAACCGACACGATTTTTGGTCGAGGTCGAGGCGCGGAAATTGCGAAAAACGCAGTCGTATTCAAAATACGTCGAGGCTTTTCGCAATCTTCCGCAACGAAGAGATCGACAAAAAGCGTG
>CAYOAK010000097.1:0-12446 GCA_964401925.1 uncultured Bdellovibrionales bacterium
GTCTGCCTGCGGATGTGCAGGAGGCGTTTGTCCGGAAGATTCCGGGACTCGAGAACGTGGTGTTCCTCAAGTACGGCTACGCAGTTGAATACGATCACGTCGACCCCACGGAGCTCGACCACACACTCGCTCCGAAGTCGATAAAAGGCATATTTTTTGCGGGTCAAATCAACGGTACTTCCGGTTACGAAGAGGCCGGAGCGCAGGGAATTATTGCCGGGATCAACGCCGCATGCCGGGTGCTGGAGCACGAACCTTTCACGCTGACGCGAGACAGCGCCTACATCGCGGTGATGATCGATGATCTCGTTTCGCTGGGGATCTCTGAGCCGTACCGCATGTTCACTTCGCGCGCCGAATACCGGCTTCAATTGCGTGAAGACAACGCTGATGCGCGGCTGACGCCACTCGCGAGAAAGCTCGGGCTCGTGCCCGAACAACACTGGCGCGCGTTTAACGAGCGTCAGGATCGGATCGATCGCGAACGGGTGAGACTTGAGAAAACCCCCGTAAAACCGGGCCTGGAGAGCAATTCGTGGCTTCGCGATTTAGCGAGCGCAGAGATCCTCGACACCTTTTCGCTCGCCGATCTGCTGCGCCGGCCGGAGCTCACCTACTCCATTTTGAGCGAGCGTTTTCCCCCTGAAAACCCACTTTCGGATCGTGAGCAACGGCGGTTATAAACAGAGTTGAAGTTCGCAGGCTACCTCACGCGACAGCGTGAGGAGGTTGAACGGCTGAAGCGTATGGAGAACGTAAGTATTCCGTATGGATTCTCATATTCGGGCCTTAAAAGCCTAAGCGTGGAAGTCCGCGAAAAGCTTGAAAGAGTTCAGCCTCGAACCCTGGGTCAGGCCTCCAGAATCTCAGGCGTGACGCCGGCGGCAATCTCATTGCTCGCTGTCCATCTTCGCAAGACCCTGGCTGAGATCCGGACGTGAGAAGCGAAGCTCTGCAAGAACTTGCGGCGCGCGTGGAACTCAGTTCCGGGGAAGTTGTACAGATCTCAGTGCAGCAGGCGGACGCGTTACTTCAATACGCCCTCCTCCTCTCCCGCTGGACTGAGCTCATGGACCTTGTTTCGAGCGCGGACCTGGGCCGGATAATTCAAGAGCACATCCTTGATTCGGTCGCCGCCTTCCACTGTGTTTCACGTGAAACATATTATCTCGACATCGGTAGTGGTGCGGGGCTCCCAGGTATCGTGTTCGCAATTCTGGCCCCGGAGTCCCGGGTCGTGTTGCTGGAGCCGAGGGAGAAGCGGGCAATGTTCCTCAAAGAGGTCAGGCGGATTCTGAGCCTGAACCGGTGCGCCGTGGTGCAAGGGAGGCTCGAGGAGTTTAAGCTCCCTGCCGAACCGGTGCACGCTCTCCAGCGTGCCCTGGGTGCCGAAGAAAAGTGTCTCCGGCTGTTATCGGCAGCGAAGACTGATTCGCTCTTTTCTTTCATAGTTTCAACAGGTTGGGAGGTGCCCGCGATCGCCTCCCAGATCGTCGGTGACCTGAGCTATAAGCTCCCTGGCGGACGGCCCGGAAGGGTCGTGACCGCCAAATGTTTCACGTGAAACATTTTCGTTGAAAGGAGCTCGCAGGCGAATTTAATCGCAGACACCTTTCAGGCTCCATGATATTTCGCGTGCCATGGCCCGAGTTATCGCTGTCGCAAATCAGAAGGGTGGGGTTGGAAAAACCACCACCACGGTTAACCTCTCTGCCTCCCTGGCAGCGAAAGCCTACAAAGTCCTCGTCATCGATATTGATCCACAGGGAAACGCGACGAGTGGTCTGGGGATCGACAAGTTCGGGCTTGAAGCGAACATCTACGACGTTTTCTGTAACACCTTTCAGCTCAGCACGATTCTCACCGGGACCGAGCTGAACGGGCTTTGGGTGGCGCCGGCAAATGGTGACCTGATCGGAGCCGAGCTTGAGCTGATATCGAAGGAGGGGAGAGAGGCGATTTTGAAAGGACAGATTGAGCGGCTCGGTCAGCAGTTCGATTACATCCTCATTGATTGTCCTCCGTCGCTTGGGCTCTTAACGATCAATGCGCTCTGCGCGGCGGACTCCCTGCTGATACCACTTCAAAGCGAATACTATGCGCTGGAGGGGATTAGCTCACTTGTCCAGAGCCTTGAGTTCGCTAAGCAGGGACTTAATCCGGGGCTTCAGCTGGAAGGAGTCGTCCTCACGATGTACGACGCGCGGACAAATCTCTCGAAACAAGTCGAGTCAGAAGCGCGAAAATTCTTCGGTGACTCGGTCTATCGGACGGTTATTCCGCGAAACGTGCGGCTCAGCGAGAGCCCGAGCTTTGGAAAGCCGATCCTGCTCTACGATCCGCAATCGATCGGCGCGATCGCCTACAAAGCGCTCGCCGATGAGATCACAAAGAAGCATTTAGGCGTCGCGGATTCACGACGCGTCGCAAATTCATAAGGCCCAGAATTAATCGACACCACCATGGAAGCGAACGACAACAACGAAGCGCAGCGCGTTCAGAAAGGCGCGAATCTTGTCCGCAGAAATGCTTTGGGGCGCGGGCTCTCGGCGCTGATGTCAGTGACGGCAGTCAGTGCGAAAGGGGAGAACGAAGCTCCGGAAAATGTGCCGTTTTTGCCGCAAAAACAGCCTGAGACGCCGATCGGGGAGATCGCTCACGACAATCATCCGCACTACCTTTCGATCGATCTGCTTCAGCCGAACAGCCAGCAGCCGCGCCATGATTTTCCGGAGACAGAGCTGAGAGAGCTCTCGCAATCGATCAAGGAGACGGGACTGATTCAGCCGATCATCGCGCGAAAGCTCGCCGACGGCCGGCTCGAAATTGTTGCCGGGGAGCGGCGTTTCCGCGCATCAAAGCTAGCGGGACTGGGCAAAATTCCGGTGATCGTCCGTGAGCTGAGCGACAAAGAAACGCTCGCGCTTGGGATCGTCGAGAACGTTCAGCGCCAGGATTTAAATCCGATCGAAGAAGCGCTCGCGTATCAGCGCCTGATCGATGAATTCGGCGAGACCCAGGCCTCGGTGGCGCAGACCGTCGGAAAAGAGCGTGTTTCCGTGGCGAATACGCTTCGTCTGCTGAAGTTGCCCACGGAGGTTCGGGCGTTCTTGATCTCCGGAAAGCTCTCCGCCGGCCATGGCCGCGCACTGCTTATGGTTGAAGACGAAGCCGCTCAACGCGCGATGGCATTTCGCGCAATGAGCGAGGCGCTCTCAGTTCGCGCGCTCGAGCGGCTTGTCGGTGAGCAACGGGAACAGCCGCCAGAGCGTAAATCCGGGCTCAAACCGATCATCGAGAAAACCAATGGATCGCTTCGCAGAATTCAAAGCGAGATCGCCGAGCGGGTTCGCCGCGCATTGGGGACGAAGGTGAATGTGCGCTTGAGCGCGCCGGAGAAAGGGGAGCTGACGATCAGCTTTTTCTCCGGCGAGGAGCTTGAAAGTCTGCTCGAACGGCTCGAGACGCGCACGAGCCCCACGCAATAAAATTCGGATACTCTTCGTTCCCGCCAGATAACTCTTGAGAAACCATTCGGATTCGGTAAAACCGACGGTTTCCCTGCTTCTTTCGCTCCGGCCCTCAAAGCTTCCATTCCGGTAGATCATCTCTTTTGGAACGTCTCCGCAGTTCGCGGGAGGACACATGGTTTTTTCTACAATCCGGAATCTCATTTCGGATCGCTCTTACGTCTTAAGCGCCACGGAACGCCGGTATCGTGAAGAAGCCGCCCGGCTCGGTCGCATTCACCTCACGACGCGTTATTGCGGCCATTCGAAATCTGAATTGCTTGGCCATTGGAAGCGGGTCAAGGCGCTGCTTCCAGCCGGATCGGCAAATCTGTGCGCCGAGCTTTCGAGACATCCGGACGCGATTCCCGAGAATGAATGGCTCGGAATCATCGAGCGGAAACGGTATCCCGTTGCCCACGGGGACTTTCTGACACACGACGTCGGACATTTGATTCGCATCGGCGCTATGCATGACGCGCTTTGGCAGTTGATGGTCGGCGTTGCATCGCAGGTGCTCGAACGAGCCCGGGCGCAGCATCCGCTTCTTCCGCGGCTTCGTCCGTTCCCGTTCAGTTTCTTGAATCAACGCAAAGAGCGGACGGAACAAGTTTCCCAGGCGCTTCATCTCGCAGGCCTGAGAGTCAGTCGGGACGACCGGACAATTCTGGTCGACTCTGTTCACCGGTACTTGGTCGATCTGCATTTCGCCACCCGTGACCTCGATGCATTCGGAGAGGTTGGCTGGTTCCTAGATAAATCAGAGCTGAAACGGTTACGGCTGCAAGCTGACGAGCTCGCCGGTCGCTACAACCTGCCTGCCGTTCAATGGAAGGATGGGGTCGACGACTACCTCGGCATCGTGAGGGCCCAGCATCTGCGGTAGAATTTTTGCCCGCTACTGATCGAAGCGAGCCTCACTTTTTACGCCCGCCCTCGAACTCCGAAGTCGTTCCAAGCTCGCTGTCATTGCACCGGCAGACTTCCCGGCGCGGAGGGCGGAACGATGTCGACCGGCCCGGTCTTAAACACCGCTGCTGGGAAGCTTCGCGGATCATTTTTTGATTGCGCTACCCGTTCCGCCCAAAATTCTTTTTCAAAATTGCGGCCAACAGGACCGTGAACGAGATGAGCCGAATGAGGTAGATCAACGGATGCCCTTCGTTCGGCCGCTCAAGGAACAGCACCGCAACCCTGTTGACGGCCTCAATCAAAAACGAGGCTGAGAAAGCCAGGAAAAGTGTGTCGCGCGTTGTGCGCCAAAAACGCAGAAAGAAGGCACCGGCGATCAGCGATGAGGTGAAGATCACTCCCAAGAGAAAACCTTCGATCATGCTTCGGTTTCCCAGATCAGGCCGTACAGCATGACGAGCATCGCGATTGCGGCGGATCCCAGCCGGAAGCGGTAGAAATCGATCTCCCGGATGACCGCCAGGTCGATGAAGACAAATAAATTCGAGATGGTCAGCCCTGCGAAACAGAGCCCGCACCACAGCAGCAATCTCTTCCTCGTATTCCAATAACCACGAAGCAGCAGGATTGAGCAGAGCAAACTGGTGAGAAAGCCTAGAATGTAAACGGCGGCCGCCACCGGCTATTCGGGCTCCTTCTTGAGGCGGAAGGCCTTTGCGAACTCACGAACGGACGCCGGTCCCTTCGAGTGAATCATCCGCGACACACGAATCAGGTCCCGGCTGTAGGCGTCGGCGACAAATCCCATCAGCCGGTCCTTTTCCGGATCATCGGCGCAAAAATATCCCTCCCGCTGATTCACCAACCCCTTCTGAACGAGCTCAGAGAGAATGCGGTCTGCCTCCGGCGGCGAAACAAAAAGTGACCGGGCGGTCTCTACCGGACTCCAAACCTTTGGGCGGGTTTTCCAAATGAGGAGCAACGCCTCAAGTTGAGGGACCGAATCGATCTGATCCTCAATGAAGTTCTCGACCTCGAGTTGGTTGCTTCCTCTCATGTCCCACGTTTCCTACAGGCGGTTCGTTCAAAGCAAATTTATCATATGCCAGGGAAGAGAAATCTCAGAATTTAAGGCTGAGCTCGGTCCCGGCCGATCTCAGTCGATCAGCTTCAGATACGTTGAAGCAGATTCAGCGCGAGTGTGGGCTGCTGATTTGCCTGCGCAAGAACAGCGGCCGAGGCCTGCTGCAGAATCGTTCTGCGAGTCAGCTCAGAGCTTTCTTCGGCAACGTCGACATCGAGAATCCGCGAACTTGCACTGAGGAAGTTCTCACGTGTGACGGAGAGAGTTTGGAGCGCGGTGCTGAGCCGGCTTTCCGAGGCGCCGAAAGCGCCAATGTTCCGGGTGATGCTATCGAGTGCGTCGCGGAGCATGTCCATCGCGGATCGGGCTCCGGAAACCGTGCGCAGCGAGAAAGCGGCGAGGCCGGCGGTCTCTGCGGCATCAGTCAGTAAGACCTGGACGCCACCCCCGGGTGCGTAGTTCGCGGCCGCGATATCGTCCACGCCATCGCCGTTCAAATCTCCGACAAGCAAACCGCGGTTGTTCCCCCCGGTGAGAAAGCTCGTGGACGCGCGAAATGTCCCGTTTCCGTTGCCAATGAGGATCATCGCCCTGGTGGCCGAAACAGAGGCGATATCGGAGACACCGTCGCTGTTGAAGTCGCCGAGACGGATGTTCCCCATGCCTGCACCTGTCGCGTAATTGACCTCTGCGCGAAATGTTCCGTTGCCATTTCCGATGAGCACCGAGACGCCTCCGCTGGAGTTCGAGTTGGCGACATCGACAATGCCATCCCCATTTAGATCACCCAGCGCGAGTCCATTTGAGCCGACTGCCACGTAGCTGACGACCGCCTTGAACGAGCCGTTTGCATTACCGAGAAGCACATCGATCTTTTGGCTCCCACCAACACTAAGCACGGCATCTGAAATTCCGTCGCCGTTTACATCGGCGAACGCCAACGCGCGGGTTAAGCCGTTAAGGTCATGAACTGTGTAGCTGACCATCGCGCTAAACGTTCCGTTCCCGTTTCCGAATGCGATCCCGAGAACATTGAGCGTTTGGTCACCGGCGGCGACATCGAGGCGTCCATCGTGGTTGAAGTCACCATAGGAGAGGAACTCCGGCAATGTCAGCGCATCCCAGTTTGTAGAGGCTAGAAAGGTTCCGTTTCCATTCCCGAGTGAGATCTGAAATTCCCCCGGCGAAAGTCTCGAGCTGACGATGTCGAGTTTACCGTCGTTGTTGAAATCCTGCGCAATGTAGTCCCACGTCTCACCGCCGCCGCCGATCACGAATGGTGCGAGAAAAGTTCCGTCGCCGTTCCCGCGAGTGACGTGCGTAAATCCGCTGTTTCCGTTGCTGATGAAATCTCCGTTCCCGTCATTGTCGACGTCCGCGAAAGTCAACGCGGAGGGGTTCGGTGTAGTCATCCCGACGGAAGGAGTTCCGAGCGTTCCGAGCCCTGTAAACGAGGTTATAATCGCTTCGCCGGTTCCGATGGCGATGGACCCGTTCTGCCCGTATCCCGCCTGAACCGACAGAGTTCCTTGGCTGCCGTCGAGGAGATTCAGCCCGTTCATATTTGTGATCGAGATGATCCGCGAGAATTCACTTCGCAGGGTCTGTGCCTCCTGATCGAGTGCAACTCGTTGAACGGCGCCGAGAGTGCCGTTTGCGGATTGGTGCGCAAGCTCAAGGAGGCGAGTGGTGATGCCGGAGAGCTGTTGCCCGGCCGCCTGTGCGATGTTGATGACACTCAGCCCGTCATTGAGGTTTCGAATGCCCTGACCGTAGACCCTCGCATCGGCGTTCAGCGTCGAGCCGATTGCCAGCCCTGCGGCGTCGTCGCTTGCTCGATTGATGCGGAGCCCGGAAGAGAGACGCTGGAAGCTCGAAGACAAAGAGGCAGTGTTCTCACCAAGACGCCGTTGAGCGTTGAGTGAGGGAACGTTCGTGTTCACCGTAATCGGCATCCTTGCCTACTCCGATTGCTTCCTTGGCGGCTATCTCCCTCTTGGAGACAGAATCCACCTCGCTCTGAATATCGCCATCAAATCGGGAGGGCTTTACCCCTCCTAAAATCAGCAGATTAGCATGGAAAGCCGTGGTGTTTGGGCAGCACCTGACCCCCGTCCCGCCGGGGTTCCCCGAAAGCGCTCCAGCACAGCTGCGCGCGGTTGCCTTCCGGGTATCGATTTGGCATGAACCACCGGCCTAAACGTCTCCTATTTGCATTGATGATAACCGGTATCCTTCTACTTCAAGTAGCGCTCTCCACCGCCCTCTTCCTGGTGCTCTGGCGCTTCCTGACGCCGATCATCAATCAGTTCACAGCGCTGGTTGATGAACGCGATTCAAGGACAGGCGATGTCGGAATGGAGGACAGCCAGTTCCGGGCGGAGATCCGGCGGCTGACCGCAGAGCTTCAGCAGAAACAGCAAGATCAGCGCGCGCGCGGCGCCCGCGAGCGGGAAGGGATTATCGAGGTAATGCGCCGTGAGGCGGAAGCCGCCCATGATTCAGCTGCTCAACGTGCGACTCTCGAGCTCGATGAGTTCCGCGCCGAGCTTGCAAAGCTGAAGGAAGGGATGCGGCGTGATGTGGAGCAGGAGTCCAACAACCTCTCTCAGCTCATACTGGAGCGGGTAGGGAAGGGCTCCGGAATGAATCCGAATCCGGTGCACTGAGCTATGTCAGGCCTTCGTTTCAGCACTTTCGCCGCTACAGCTCTCCTCAGTCCCGGGCTCCTGTTTTCGGATGCTTTCGGGCAGGAGCATGGTGCGTCTGACGCTGGAAATACCGAGCTGATCCTGCTGATCATCAACTTCGTCGTCTTCCTGCTCGTGATGGCGGTCGTCTACCGCAAAAAAGTCCAGCCGATGATGGCTGCGCGAAGTGCCGCCATAGAGAAAGAGCTCAATCGAGCCGCCGCAGAGCTTGAACGGGAGGAGCGAGATCTCACCACCCTGCGCGACGCGCTCGAATCGATCGACGACGAAGAGGAAGCAACGATAGCCGCTTTCCGGGAAGAAGGCGTCCGATCGGCTGAGGCGATTCGCAGACAAGCGCTGGATGATGTGCAGCTGATGGAAAAGGACGCCGAACAGCTCAAGGCAAACCTGTTTCATCAGCTGCGTGCCGAGATTCGACAAGAGATGTCGCAGCTCGCACTCAGCAAGGCCGAAGAGCGGCTCAAACAGAATTTCACTAACGAGATGGATCGCAACCTTCGGCGCGATGTCGTCCAAAAGTTCTTGCAGTAGAGAGGAGAGATCACGGATGGCAAAAGGTATCTCAAAGATCGCTTCAAAATATGCCCGCGCATTTTTGTTCAACGTCGAGCGGGAATTCGGAACTTCGATCAAAATCGGGGGCAAAACCCCCGCTCAGGAGATCGCAGTCCAGCTCGAGTCGCTGGCGTCAAGCTTTGATACGAACCGCGATCTGCACAACGCCTTGCTGAGCCCGATGTTCAGTGAAGAACAGCGCCAAGCGGCTCTTCAAGCGGTCGCAGGTGCACTCGGCTTGCCGGAGCTCGGAAAGAAGTTCCTGACGCTCCTGCTTCGGCGGGGGCGACTGCCGCTGCTCAGCGAAGTTGCGGCCGCATTTACGGAGCTTGCGGACAAAGCGGCCGCCGTCGTTCTCGTTGAAGTTGTGACCGCGCGGCCAATCTCAGCAGATGAACAGGGCGAGATCACCGCGTCACTGACAAAGTTGATTAACGGCCGGCTCGAGTTCGAGTGGCAGATCGATCCGAAAATTCTCGGTGGAATGCTTGTCCGCTACGGCGGAAATGTTCTCGATGGGACGCTCCGGTCACGCCTGCACGGCGTCGAGCAGTCGCTAATGCAGTAAGGATTTGAAGAAAGGGAATCATGGAAATTAAAGCGCAAGAGATCAGCCGGATCCTAAAAGAGCAGATCCAAGGATTCGAAGCGGGAGTTGAGCTTGCCGAGGTCGGCTCGGTCCTCTCGGTCGGAGACGGAATCGCGCGGATTTACGGGCTTCTGAACGTTGCTGCCGGGGAGCTCCTGGAGTTCCAGAACGGGATGAAGGCGATCGCTCTGAACCTCGAAGAGGGGAACGTCGGAGCGGTATTGATGGGAGACAGCACCACCGTCAAGGAGGGCGACACTGTGCGCCGCACGAAGCGGATCGCGGAGGTCCCCGTCGGACCCGGACTCATCGGACGGGTTGTCGATGCACTCGGAAATCCGATTGACGGCCTGGGCCCAATCGAAGCCGCCGAGATGCGGCGGATTGAAGTGAAAGCACCGGGGATCGTAAAACGGAAATCGGTTCACGAGCCGCTGCAAACAGGCCTGAAAGCGATCGACGGGATGGTTCCGATCGGGCGCGGTCAGCGCGAGCTGATCATCGGTGACCGTCAAACGGGAAAGACTGCGGTCGCCATCGACACGATCATCAATCAGAAGAACACCGGCGTCATCTGCATCTACGTGGCGATCGGCCAGAAGCGCTCGAGCGTCGCGCAGGTCGTTGAAAAGCTCCGTGACAACGGCGCGATGGGCCACACGATCATCGTCGCCGCAACGGCGAGTGAGCCGGCACCGCTCTCTTTCATCGCCCCGTATTCGGGAACCTGCATGGGCGAGTATTTCCGGGACAACAAAGGCCACGCGCTGATCATTTACGATGATCTCTCGAAGCACGCCGTTGCCTACCGGACGATCTCGCTTCTGCTCCGCCGCCCGCCGGGACGCGAAGCCTATCCGGGAGACGTATTCTATCTTCACTCACGGCTGCTCGAACGGGCGTCAAAGCTGAGTGATGCAGAAGGCGCAGGATCGCTGACGGCGCTCCCGATTATTGAGACGCAGGCCGGTGACGTTTCCGCGTATATTCCGACGAACGTGATCTCGATCACCGACGGTCAGATCTATTTGGAAGCTGATCTCTTCTTCTCCGGTATCCGTCCGGCGATTAACGTCGGGCTCTCGGTCAGTCGGGTCGGCGGCGCTGCGCAGATCAAGCAGATGAAGAAAGTCGCGGGGACACTGCGGCTTGACTTGGCTCAGTATCGAGAGAAGCAAGCGTTTGCTCAATTCGGCTCGGATCTCGACGCTGCGACGCGCCGCCAGCTCGAGCGGGGTCAGCGGCTCGTCGAGATTTTGAAGCAGCCGCAGTATCAGCCGATGGCGGTTGAGATGCAGATCGTGTCGCTCTTTTCGGCGAACGAAGGCTACCTCGATGCTCTCGACATTTCAGATATCCGCACCTACGAAATCGAGCTCCATCAGTACGTGCAAGGCAATGTCGGCGATGTCCTGAAGTCGATTCGGGAGAAGGGCTCAATGTCCGACGATGAGACCGCGAAGCTTCGCCAAGCGCTCCGCAAGTTCACGGATGAGTTCATCGCTCAGAAGAAATCACCGAAGCCGGCCGGAACGCCGGGCGCTGGCCGCCCAGCGGCGCAAGGCGCAGAAGGCGCAGCAGCGTAAAGGAGTTCGTTCGTGCCAAGCCTGAAAGAGATTCGACGGCGGATAACCTCGGTGAAAAATACGAGGCAGATTACCCGCGCGATGAAGCTCGTCTCCGCAGCGAAGTTGAAACGTGCCCAGGATGCGGCCCTCGCTGGACGCCTTTTTAGCTTGGAGATTCAGCGCGCTCTGCTCACGGCGATCGAAAATCTTCCGGAAGGCTACACCCACCCGTATCTCAACTTCTCGACGAAACCCCGCACGAAACGGCGGATTGTAGTGGTTGGCGGAGAAAGGGGACTTTGCGGTGCGTTTAACGCGAACGTGACAAAGGCCGTTCAATTGACGGAAACCGCTTCGGGAATCGATCGAACCTACGTTCTCGTCGGCCGAAAGGCAGTTGCAAGCGGGAAACGGTTTAACTGGAACTGCACGCACAGTTTCGAAGGCCTCGGTGAGGATATCACCGCATGGCCGATCGAAAACATGGTCAGTGCCGCTGTCGAGGGCTTCGAGAAGCGGGAGATTGAGGAGGTCGCGCTCTATTACACCCAGTTCGTTTCGGCGATGACGCAGAGAACGACAGTTGAGCAACTGCTTCCCCTCGATCCGGCGCAGATGCGCGAGCGTCTTGCGGCGGAGGGAGTTTGGAGTCCGATAGCGAAGCTCGATCCCTCGCCGAAAGAGGTCTTCGAATATTTAGCGCCGCTCTACATCAGAGCACGGCTTCGAGAAGCGGCACTCGAATCGAAGGCGAGTGAGCACGCCGCGCGAATGACAGCGATGGATTCGGCGACGAACAACGCATCCGATCTGATTGATCGGCTGCGGCTCTACTACAACCGCGCGCGGCAGAGCGCGATTACGCGGGAATTGATCGACATTATCGGCGGCGCCAGCGCGGTCGAATAGGAATTAGAGATTTAAGGAGTTACGCCATGCGTGAAGGGAAAATCGTTCAAATTTTAGGTCCGGTTCTGGACATCGCGTTTCCGGAAGGGGAACCGCTACCGGCCATCTACAATGCCGTTCTGGTCACAAACCCCACGCTCGACGACCGGCCGGACAATCTGACCGTTGAAGTCGCGCTTCACCTTGGCGACAACGTCGTGCGCTGCATCGCTATGGATTCCACTGAAGGCCTCACCCGGGGGCAGGTTGCGAAGGATTCCGGTCAGCCGATCACGACACCAGTTGGCGCGGGCACGCTCGGACGGATCATGGACGTCGTCGGCAATCCGGTCGATGAGCTGGGTCCGATCAACGTCACCGAACGTTGGGCGATTCACCGTCCGACTCCGAAGTTCGACGAACAGGCGACCCGTAAAGAGCTCTTCGAAACGGGGATCAAGGTCATCGATCTTCTCGCTCCTTACGTGAAGGGCGGAAAGATCGGATTGTTCGGCGGCGCCGGTGTCGGAAAGACTGTCATCATCATGGAGCTGATCAACAACGTGGCCAAGGCGCACGGCGGATACTCCGTATTCGCGGGTGTCGGCGAGCGGACCCGTGAAGGGA
>CAYOAK010000098.1:0-12414 GCA_964401925.1 uncultured Bdellovibrionales bacterium
GCGAATTGGCTGAACGATTTCGGACGCTTCCCGAGTTGTGCGTCCCCCGGTGGAGGAACGCTTAGTGATTGCAGCTAGTTCCGCACGTGAACGCTCTTCAATAGACGCATCATCCCGACGCAAGACCCCCATAATCCATGCGGGGATTGGTGCCTTGTGCGCCACCCTATGGATCTTTGCTGTCTTCAATACGGGTTAGAAAAAACTCGCCTGATTCCCTTACTGAATCAGGTGACTCTCTATAGGTATTTTTTAGAGGTTTTCTTGGTTCCTTCGCGTTCCCGAAAGGGGCGTGTCGTACACATCAGTGTGTCGAGAAGGAAGCTCAACCATGTATAGCGTAACTAAGGCCAGCCAGAGGCTGGCGATGCTCGCAGTACTCGCGGCGGCGCTCGTGCCGTCCGCTTTCAGCCAATCCTGCCCCACCGCGGTGCAGATCGGCGTCAATCCCGAGGCGAATGGCCTCTTCAACCCGGCGATCAACCGCGGCGAAATCGGTACGTGGACGTTGCTCCCGGACCTCACCCGCATCCGATACAAGGCGGAAAGCGACTTTTACGCCGTGGCGAATGGCGCCAAGTACACGGGGTTCCGGCTGCGTTTTTGGAAGACGAACTACACGTCATTCAATGCGCCGCCGCCGCTCAACACCAATGACGCGGGCTACCGGAATCCGGAAACGTTCTTCTCCGGCCTGAACAACTCGGCCCATCGGTTCGGCGCGGACTTCCGTGGCTGGGCGGTCTACCAGATCGTCGGAGTCAACGGAGATGCCTGCCCGAACTCGGTCAGCGGGCTTATCCGGCTGTTCCATACGGAGGACATTGCCGCAGGGGGGACGGGTCCCATCATCCCGCCGATCATCACTCCGCCGGCCGGCACGCCGCCGACGGTGACGGTGATCAACAACACGACCACCGTGGTCGTTAACAACGCGGTGTTCGTCAACGTGAACAACGTCGTGTTCCCGGCGGGCATCAATGCGGTCATGACGTGCACCGCGACCGGCTATTCGCAGTCGCGGCCCGTCTACATCAACGCGCCGCAGTTCCCCCTGGTGTGCCCGGATCCGCCCCTAGGCGTCCCGGTCACCATCACGCTGCTGTTCAACGGGTTCCCGACGCCAGTTGTTGTCGGAACGTTCATCTACTCGCCCGTGAGTGTGAACTTCATTCCCGGCACGATGGCAGCCAGGCCCGGTCAATACATCACCGGGCAGTTCGTGGCGCCGACAGGTGCGACGTTCACGTTGACCATCTTGACTCCCGCCGGTCCGCTCCCGGCTATCAACTGGGAAGCGGGCAGGGGCTTCCTGATCCCGATCGGGACGACGCCGGGTTCCTACTTGGCCCGCATCGAAATCAGGATCGGCACTTTGGTCATTCCGATCGCGGTTTCGATCGAGGTCTTGCCGCCGTCGAACCCGGGTGTGCCGCCGACGGTCAGCACGCTGAAGTATACCCTGATCGTGGAAGAGGAAGATCCGGCGGACGGCACCAAGCCTGCGCTGTATCAACTGTCCACGACCAGCGGTTACGTGAAGCCGACGCTGAAGTCTGGTCGCCGCTACAAGTTCTTTGCGGCGATCCCCGATGGTGCGTTTCAAGTGCGGACGACCGGTTACTTCCTGCACCAGACGAATCAGAATCCGTCGTCGTCTACCGACGCGCCGGATCCGAACTTCTTCTGCGCAGGGCCTGGCCGGGCGTTGCTCGTTACGTTCGCCCGATTCGAGGGTGTTCCGAACGACGTGCCGCTGGCTTGGGAGCTCAACTTCCAGGACACCGGCTTGGCTCCGTGCCCCGCGAACACCCGCCCGCCGAACGCCGTGTCGATTCAATTCGAAGGCTCCAATCGGCACCAGGTCGGCCAAACCGTTCGTGTCGCGCTGAAGCAAAACGGCGATACGATTCGGACCTGGGCCGGGCTGTATGTGGTGAACGCGCTCGGACAGGTGTTTCTGCTGGGCGACGCGGACACGGACTTCGTCCGCGAGCACGGCTACACCCTGCCCGCCAACCATGGTTACTTTGGCTGGAGCCAGCGCGACGGGTTGATCTCGGATCTCCTCGAAGTGATGGTCGGCCAACAATAGCCACAGCTAACGGCATCGGCCGTTCGGCTTCCTGCTCTCGCACGGTCCCTCTTCGCTTCATTGCGAACGGGCCGTGCGAGCAGCACACATCAACCAACACACCAGACCGTTTTAACTAACGTTAAACGAGAGTCACCTGGTGTCCCTGAAGGAGAGAGCCTCCGCTCTCTTTCAGGGACACCTCATCCAGCCGTGAAATAAATTCTATCAGGTAGAATTGTTTCATCAGCGATTCCCGCCTTACAACGCGGGGTAGTTTTTTCGCAGCGGTTAGTCGAGAGTCGCCCAAAATTTGCGGCGAGCTTGCTCTGCGCAAATGCGCTCGATGCTCCTGACATTCGCGCGTTTGTTCTCTTCTACTTTTGTTTTGGTCTGATGATAGCGCCTGATTCCTTTCCTGAATCAGGTGACTCATTCGGTTAACCCGAAGGTTGCCTGAAACTGGCTTGCGATAGATCGCAACGAGCCAGTTCAAGGAAGAGGACAATTCAAATGAAGAGGATGTTGTTTGGTTTGCTTTTCGCGGCGGCGCTTGTGCCAGCCGCTTTCGCCCAGTTGGATCCGGGTCAGGTGTCCGTTAACGGCGCCACCACGGGCGTCATCTGGAACGACGGCGAGACGGTGGTTGTACGCGCCAATCCGCTCCCGCAAGAGCTCTGGTGCGTGACCATCGCACCACGTCTCCAGACGGGGGCACCGCGCACCTTGTGTGCACCCAATGGTGGGGAAATCGCCGTGAAGAACACGCGGAATAGCTATGGCCTCGCGGATTTCCCCGCGGGTACCTACGACTTCATCGGCTATGTTCCCACAATCGCCCACGAGCTCCGCTTCAACAGCAACTCCACGGTGGTCACGGTCCCGACCGTCGAGACCGACAGCGCCCGCCTGACGAACGTCGAAGGCAAGCTTCGGCTGCTCTCCACGACGCCCGTCAACGGAGCCGCAATGGCGGAATTCGCCAAGCCCGCGGATGCGAAGTTCTGGACCGGTCAGGGAGATGGCTCCGCGACCGTGCTTCAGGTCCTGCAACGCACCAATCAGGTGACGCGCTCCGTTGCGTCGAATCCTGCGGTCGGTATTACCCTCCAACCGCCGCCGGGTGCTCGTCCGGGCGATACCATCAGCGTGCTGGCGTCAGTCCCATTCAATGTCGGTGGGGGCGCTGCGGCATTCAAGTGGATTTTCTCCGACTCGTACATCGTGGGCACGCAAGTGACCGCCGGTGGATCGGGCGTTGTGATTCCCCCTGGAGTCGCACCGTGTGCCGGGCAGTTCATCCTGCCGACGCAACTGCCACTCCTCGGCCTCAACCGTAACTTCATTACGAACCGGATCGGGACGATGTTCGACATCCCCGCGGTTGAGCAGGACGACGGCACGCACTTGGTGCCGGCATTTGACATCCAGATTGCAATGCCGGCGGGCGCGACGATCGACGGCACCGGGTTCTTGACGATCAAGTACTGGGACGGCCCTCGCACCGAGATCGCCATTACCCAGGCTGACGTGCGCGAGGGGCGGATTGTGAAGAACGTGCACGTCCGTGCCGATCCGACTAACCCGTCGATCAACCAGCCCTCGTTTTTTGGCTTCGCCGCGAAGCTGACGGGAAGTGCGGCATGCGCAGCGATCCAGGTCGGCGATCGGCAGTTTCGCTCGCTGCACTTCAACAACTAGTGCCGCCCACGCCCTCTTCCCTCCTGCACGGCCCGTCGCCCTCAAAGCGATGCGGCCGTGCACGGACGACTTACGCAGGACATTTTTTATTCCAGGTTGATGAGTCACCTGGTGTCCCTGCAGCGGAGTAAGCTCCGTTGCGGCGACACCCTCGCCACTTCGAAATAATTATATCGCGTATAATTAATTGCCTCGCGAAACCAAGGTATTCCGAAGTTACGAACACCCGCTCCACTAGGCGCTCCGCGGAGAGATAATTATACGCGATATAATTGATTGTAGTCTTCGCACGGAGGCGCAAAAAAAGGTCGGCAGTTGTCTGCCGGCCCTAGCGTAGGAGCTTGGGCGTTTTTTGTAGCACCGGGAGAGGCCGAACTATGGTGACTGGAGAGCGATCGATTTACGCTTTAGTCTTTGGAAGACATCAGGAGTGAGTATGAGAAAGCAAGACGAGGCAGAAACGGCGTTTATACTTCGACTGGCTCTGCGACAAATTAAGCCTGTCATCTGGAGGAAAGTCGCGGCTCATCCCTCCACGCCTCTCGATGCACTGCATCAGATCATTCAAGCGTTATTTTTATGGGACAACATGCACCTGCATGAGTTCAGCTCGCAGGGTCGCGTTTACCGTTCTGCGGCGGATGTGGAGGAATCTCAGGACGACAGCATCAGTGAAGATGGAGTGACTATCGACACCGTCCTTAAGCGCAAAGGTGACAAAATTCTGTATCAGTATGATTTCGGTGACGGGTGGGAGATAGAGATCACGCTTGAGGGACGAGACGCAGAGATCGCGGAGATTTACGCGTTACCGATGTGTTTGGATGGTGAGCGAGCAGCTCCTCCTGAAGATTGCGGTGGAATTCCGGGGTATCAAGGTCTTGTTGAGGCCGTTGAGAATCCCAAGGCAGCAGATAGTGCCGAGCGCCTTATGTGGCTCGGCCGACCTTGGAATCCGAAGACATTCGATGTTTCCTTCGCCAATCGGCACCTAGACGTAGTGCTAGACGGGTTGGCGCGTTCGGAGGCGGAGTCGACGATGGCGCAGTTCTGTGAGGAGGTTGAAGAGCAGCTTGAGGGAGACGAATTCGAGAATGTGAGACGAACCTTCTTAAGGCTGACTGAGAAAGGTCACTCTCCTGAGGAGGCGGTCGAGCTGATCAGTTTGGCGTTGATGCAAGAGAGAGTCCTATCTGAGGGAAAGAAGAAAATTGACAGCGCTGTGTATTCCTCTCTCCTGGATCACTTGCCTAACCTCCCATGGATAGAGGAATTCAAGCTGACCGATCGGTCACAAGACGAAGCTGTTAAGTAAGTGCGGCACGAAAAAAAAGGCCGGCAGTTGTCTGCCGGCCTCAGCGTAGGAGCTTGCGTACTTACGCTACGAGAATTCTTTTACGGCGGATTGCTGCGCCGGTGAGGCCAGCGCCGAGGAGAAGCATCGTTGCCGGTTCGGGGACGTCCGCACCGCCGCTGATGGTTTGAGTCGCGAGGCCGACGAGGTCATTGAAGTCGCCGTCACCCATGTGCATGAGATCTTCGCTGAAGATTGCGTATGAGCCGAGTGCGACAGTGACTTGAATCGGCGCGCTGTTCGGATTCCAGCTCGGTGCTGGAACGGTGAGCGTGCCGGCTGCGATCGCCTTGAGTGCGAAGATGTGCATCAAGCCATCCGTGCTCATCCCCGGATTCGAACTAAGCCGGTTTCCAAAAGGATCGATGAGCGTGAAGGTGAAACTGTCGCTCGCGCCCTGTGAGATTGTCCGCACGTCGCCCGGAAGATCCGAGCCCGAGAAGACCTGCCGGAAGAGGCCATTTTGGTCGACTACGCCGAACTGGTTCATCGTCTCATACGCGCCGCGCTCAGCGAGCATGGTCACCGAAAGGCTTCCGCCTGCTCCTCCGGTGTCGAACGAGCTGATTGCATACGGGTTTGAAAGGTCGAAGAGGGCTCCGAAATTCGCAAACAGGTCCGGATGCGGATCCCAGGACTGGCCGGGGGGGAGGGGAAAGTTAGAAAGCGGGGTCAGACTCTGCGATAGGGTTAGGGCCTTTGCGTCGGCGACAAAAAGGAGTCCCGCCGCAAAAGAAAGAGTTTTCAGAATGTTAGAGCGCATAGCTGACCCCGTGTTCGTTCAAGTTATAGGGTGCATTGGAATAACCGTTGCGTTTAGTGGCACAATTCTTGATAGGGGTTTCTCGCAGGGGTAATTATCCATCGAAAATCACTATCGCTTTTGGTATAGAATGGCGGCGCTAGCAGTCCCTCTATGCCGAAGAAACGAATCAGAACTCCCAGCTGGAAGAGAAGAAACGGCGACTCCGCGGGGATTACCTGTCCGTTTTGTTCCGAACACCTCACGTTAGCTATCGACCGGAGCGCCGGGGAAACGCAGAAATTCGTGTATGACTGTGAGGTCTGCTGCCATCCAATCGTAGTCAATGTCCAGCACGAAAACGACGAAGTTTCAGTCACGGCCTCACGCGAGAGCTGAGAGCGAAGGAGAGATCACGTCGCGGGTGAAACTTCTGTGAGCTGAAGAGCGAAAGCAGCGTCGTATTCTGCAAGGCCGATGTGATAGTCCAGAAGCGCATCAACCGCCCTTATCGATGCTTCGGCCGTTGTTTGTTCGCGCAGGTTAACAAAGACCAGATTACTATCGCCAAGTGCCAGTCGAGTGCGCTCACCCTGCTCCAAGTTCCCGGCTGTAAGAGACTCTTTCAGCGCCGTCGCATACCGCTGCTCCGCTAATTCTATAGCCGCTTGCCGGTCCTGAATGTCGGTCGAGATCTTTTGCTTAAGAAAACGAAGCGTCAGCTCAAGCTCGCGTCTTCTCGACTTCGCCTGTTGCGCCTTTCCCTGAGCAACTCGATTCTGAAACGGCAGTTCCACGCGAAGCCCCATTCGGAGCTCTCCCTGCGTCGAGGCGAAGTCCGAACGGCCCAGGTCGTTACTGAACTCCGTTCGAAAATCGACCCTCGGCAGTCCCTGATTCCGCGCCAGTTCTTCCTCGATCTCAGTTCGCTCAATCTCGGCTTGCAAACGCTTTATCTCGGGGTGACGCACCAACGCGGTCAGGACATCCCTCGCACCGTGGCGCTTTGGCCTTTCGAGACCATTCGGCAACAACTCCTTTCCAGGGACAATCGGGGAGCCCGTGGAATCCCGCAGAAACAGGGAAAGATCGAATGCCGCTTTCAACAGCGCCCTCTCTGCGGAATTCAGTTGAATCTCACGTTGATAAACCGCACGAACGTTATCTTGCTCATCGAATGCCGGCAGATCCCCGCTTCTCACTCGCTCAGAAATCTGCTTTCCCCGATCACGAGCGACCTGCAGGAGCTTCGCATTAATTCGCACGCGCTCTCCGCTCGCCACCCAGGTCCAATAAGCAACCCTCGCGGCGAGCGTGAGCTCCAGCATGCGCTGGTCAACGTGGATTTCCGCGAGGGCGCGCTGCAGCGCAGAAACCATTACCTGCGCACGAGGATTATCAATCGTTCGGTCTCGAAGTAACGGGATCAACACGCCCGCTCGAGCTTCTCCATCCGAACCGGTAAGCAGGTCATCGTAGTAACTTGGAATGGAACCCCTCAGAGTCCGATATCCCGCCGTAAGCTGTAGACCGCTTGTTCTTAGCGGCTGTGTAATCTCGGTGTTCAGCCATTTGGCCGAATACTCTCCGGTCGCAAAACCGGAGGCCTCAGCACTGAGTCGCGTATCGAAAGCACCCTCAGCGGAAAGAACCTCTCCGTCAGCAAAGTTCATTCGCTGCTTCGCCGCATGGAGCAGCGGATGAGCTGAGGATAAAGAGCGTAGCACCGCATCCAAGACGAGCGGCGAACTCCGGTTCATCGACGGGATTGATGATCCTCGGACCTCCGCGCCACATGGTGCCGTGGAAAAGCAGAAAAGAAACGATGCCGCGAAGCACTTCAGCATCTCTCTCATTTTGGCTCCGAGGTTGTTTGAGGAAATCCGTTGAACAGCCGCCACAGCTCCCAAGCAAGCGAAACATCGTCGAGCAGGATCCAACCGTGCGCTCGCACACCGAGCCGCAGATACTGACTGGAAGGCCAGGCCGCCTCCTCCTCCGGGAAAATAAGCGCCCGGAATCGGCCTGTTCCGTCATCGGTCGGATCGATGAGCCCCACTCTCCCCGGAAAGCTGCCGACTGCTACAGAGGGCCATCCTGCGAACTGAACTGCCGGCCAGCCCTCAAACTGCAGCCTTACCGGGCGGCCGATGGCGAGGAGGGCGACATCGTTACCACTGACAAACAGCTCAACAGCCCGATCCTTTGTCTCCGGGACGAGATGCGCGAGCTTGTCTCCTGCTTTCACGAGGATGCCGCCTTGGGGGGCGAGAATGCGCGCGATAAGGCCGGGCCGTGACGCCTTGATTGTCTGGCTGCTCTGTCGAGAGATTCTCACCAGCAACCTTGCGAGCTCGATCTGGGCAGCAGCGAGATCGGCGGCGAACTTCGCTTCTTCCAGAGAGGAGAGCTCGAATGAGCGTTGAGAAGCCAATCCCTTCCGGGCCAGCTCTCTCTGCCGATCGACGTTCTTCCGGGAGGTTGTGATTGACTGCTCGAGTGCAATAATCCGCCGCTCGACCGCATCTTTTTCGGAAGCCAGCCGTTCGAGAATGAGCGGGTCGACGTCGACAAGCTCAACCAACGGCTGATCCTTCTCGACCCTGCTGCCCTCCTGAACCAGCCAGCGGTGGATTCGTCCCTCGACAGGCGCCTCGATTGGCTGCGGCCGCTCTTCAGGGGAATAAGCGATCACCGAACCTTTGCCGAAGACTGACTGTGTCCATGGCACGAACGGCAATGCCAGAACCAGAAAGATTATCGGTCCGGCGGTGAAAAAAACAGCACGCTTGAGTGCGGGGGTGGAGGCGCGCACCACGGGCAGCCGCACCGGCCGATGCACTGCCTGCTCGATCTCTTCAATCGTATGAAAATGCCGCTCACTCATATGATCCAGATTGCTCAAAAGGCAGAACAGGCAGTTCCATGGAGGCTTCAAATCGCGAAAGCAGTGTCTCATCGCGTGTGAACACAACTATCGTCGCCGGTGAAGTTTGCAGTCCGGCCAGCAGCCGGTCGCGAAGCTCTCCGTGAATAGAGTCGAGAAGTGCATCAACGACTAAGAGCCGCGGCCGAGCGAGCAGCGCTCTTGCAATATTGAGGCAGACAATCATCGGAGCGGAGAGCAGCTGAGTGCCGGGGTGAAGGGGCGTCTTCCACCTTTCCGGCAAGCTCTCGACCGCCTGTAAAAGTCCGACAGCCTCGACAGCCTTTCGAATCTCGGCGAACTCGAGGTCCGCGAGTCCCAGCCGGAGATTCTCTTCGATGGTGCCATGCACGAGTGCCGGAGTTCGTAACAGTATGACTTCCTCATGAAGTTGCGCTTGGGGAATCTCTTCGATCGGTAAGCTGTCAAGATGAACCGAACCCGAACCCGCGCTTCGTTCACCGGCGAGAATGTCCGCAAGCAGAGAGTTCCCGGCGATGCCGACTTTGGCTCCTGCCGGAATATCAAACGAAGCGACGCTACCGGGGAGCTTTACCTCGCGGACCTTTACATTGATCCCGGCATCAAGCTCCGACACGGACTCGATCGGGAGCAACGGTCCTCCGCATTGCATCAATCCGGAGAGCTTCTCTGCGGATGTCCAGAGGTCGTAATAGTTCTCGAGTTGCTTCGTCCCCTTTGTCACGGCGTTCAACACGGACGCGAGGACGAGCTCCGCAGCGACGAGCTGTCCCAGTGTGAGCTGAGATTCCGCAACCAGCGTCCCCCCCATGCCAAGTAACCAGGCGAAGGCGACTCCTTGAAGGACAAACACAAACGCAGACTGACCCTGGAGAAGGCGAAAGTGGGACGCTCGATTCTGTAGATACCCTTCGAGCAATGCAGATGTCCGTGCATTCGCATACTCCCTTCCGCGAGGCGACCGAAAGAGAGAGGGTGCCGCGCAAATGTCCTCGAGCCATGACAATACCGAATACTTCGCATCCGACTCTGCATAACTCGTTCGCAAGCCGCGAGATCGTGTTGCCAAGACTCCGACGATGCAGAGCAGTGAGATGATCACCGCCGCAAGCAAGAAAATCGGGTGATACGCAGAGAGAAGAATGAGGCCCAACGCGATCTGAAAGAGAATTTTTGTCGTCTCCAGGAGAAGTTCCGCCGAGTTCTTCTGGACCGCAAAGACTTCCATGAAGCGGTTGACGTACTCGGGCCCTGACCGCTCGGGGAAGAAGGAATGCCTGACTCCGGGAAGCGTGTTTGCGAGGCTGAGGCTGATTCTTACCGCCAACCGGCGCTGAATCTGCTCAGTGCTCAATTGCTGGAGAAGCCTCACCGCCCCCATCAACAGGATGAGAAAAAGCGTCCCCGAAGTGAGGACCACCAGTTGTTGCTGGAGCGACCCAAGCGCGATGGTGTTCACCACCATCTGCACCGATAGGGGAACGGCCAGCGAAAGAATCCCCGCCGCAGCCGCGTAGACGGTAATGGCCAGAATCTCGGGCGTTTCGCCGCGAAAAATTCCGAAGACCTTTCGGAAAGAAGGTTCGAGACTTTGAGACATACCGTGAAGTTTGTGCGTCTTCTGGCAGTGTCACGCAGAATCATTTATAAGAATAATAGATAAAGCTTCAGCATCATATAAGAACATTTTATGAATCAGCTTCTCCGCCTGAACTATCACCATCTCTATTATTTCTATTGTGTCGCCCAGGCCGGAAGCATCACTGCGGCGGCAAGCCAGTTGCGAATGTCGCAGCCGAATCTCAGCGCGCAGTTGAAACTGTTGGAACAATCGTTTGCCCACCAATTGTTTCTACGCGAAGGGCGAGCGCTCCGGCTGTCTGAGATGGGAAAACACGTTCTGAGCTACGCACAGCAGCTCTACTCGCTGGGGAATGAGTTGCTGGAGACCATCGACGGGAAGTCGATCCCCTCCAAACCGCTCCGCATTGGAATTATCGATGTCGTACCGAAGCTTCTCGTTCATCGGGTGGTGCTCGGTGCGGTTCAATTTCCCGCAGCGCCGAAAATTATCTGTATTGAAGGCCCTGTTCAGCGGCTTCTGGCCGACCTGGCGGCACACGAGCTTGATCTTCTTCTCACGGACTCCCGCATTGACGGCATCGCGTCGGTCAAGGCCTACCATCACTCGCTCGGGGAGTGCGGAATCAGCTTTATGGCGGTCCCGAAGATGGCCGCCAAGTATCGCAAGAATTTCCCGAAATCCCTTGATGGCGCGCCACTGCTTCTTCCGACAGTGGAGTCCGCGATTAGACGGCCTCTAGACGAGTGGTTTGAACGGCAGGGGATAGTTGCGGATGTGAAGGGGGAATTCCAGGACAGTGCACTGATGAAAATCTTTGGCCGGGAGGGCTTGGGAATATTCGTGATTCCGTCGGCGCTGGAGAAGGAGGTGCGGAAAGATTACGGAGTCGCAACTGTCGGAACCATTCAGGATGTGCGTGATCGCTTTTTTCTGATCTCGATAGAAAAGCGGCTGACTCACCCCGCGATCAAGAGCATCATCGAACAAGCGCACATGGTGTTGGAGCCGCAGCGCAACCTGAAAACTCGCTAACGGTAGGTAGCCTCCGGTGCCTCTTTCTTGATGAACGCAAGGTTCCGCGCGCTAGCAACGGTTCCAAATCCCGATGTCGAGCCGCGGCCGCAGCCTGCGACATCGAAACTGGATACTCCGACAATGCTGCCGGTTCCGTTTACAACCTGGATCGCCGGCCCGCCCGAATCGCCCTTGCAGATCGTTGCTCCAAGCGCATCGAAATTGCCAAAGAAGAGATTTTCGGAAGTTGCAGAGACGATCATATTTGCGGATTTCAACCGATCATCCCGATCTCGATCAAGCGCATCGCGGCCCTTCTCGTCAGCGCCGAAGCCAAAGATCGTGTAGAGCTCACCCGAAGAGACGCGATCCGAGCTGAGAATCGGCACGGGAGTCACTGCCGAGGTGGCATCCAGCGTGAGGACCGCGATGTCGAACGCGGACACGCCGAGCGGCGAGTTTGCGTCGTAGTCCGGATGTCGAACGGCCTTGGAAACACCGTAGACATTCCTGCCCACAGCTACTGCAGAATCGACGGTGTTCGATCGGTAGCAATGCGCGGCGGTCAGCACTTTTGTCGGGGAGATCAACGTACCGGAGCACAGTGCGACAACTCCGTTCGGGTTCTCCGTGAGGACCACTGTCACCGGGCTCCGGTCGATCGAGCAGGATTCGCCATTAATGACCTTCAGTCCAAGGGTATTGCAGGCGCCGCTGGTGGCCTCGTCGGAGTCCCCCCCGCTGCCGCACGAGGATAGGAGCGAACCGGCGGACAGTGCCGCAACCAAAAGGGCGATGACTCGGAACGGTTTCAAATAGCCTCCTCTGGGAAGAAAGTTCCCACCCCCATACCCTTTCACCCTCCGGGCACCAGAGGCAAGTAGCCGAAGTTCTTACGCGCTTCGGCCAAGACCACGGCTGAACGCCCTGGTTCGGCTTTTGCTTTGAACTCTGAGGTAGTTTGCAGTTCCCACTTGGACGGGACCCGCAGTTTGCGGATGCGTAAGGACAGATTGTCTCCTTTAACCGTTTTCCA
>CAYOAK010000099.1:0-12284 GCA_964401925.1 uncultured Bdellovibrionales bacterium
GGTGCGTGGGCGGAGCCGGAGCTGGGGAGACGCTTCAATAACTGTTCAGAATCGCGCGGTATCCGAGGTCCTTGCGCAGGGGCGAAACGCCGGTTGGAGCGAGTCCGACCTCGGCTTTGCCTTGGCGGTGGCGCGCGTGGAATCGGGCTTCAATCCGGATGCGGCTGCGCGGACGACCTCGGCCTCAGGGCTCGGACAGTTCATCGACAGGACAGGACGGGCTTATGGATTGAACGCCGAGAACAGGTTCGAGCTTGGGCCCGGAGTGAAGGCGTTTTTGAAATTTCTCGGCGAAACATTGAAGTCCGCGCGGCAGCAGATCAGTAGTGCGTCGCCGCAAGATATCTACGCACGAAGCTATGGTCTCTATCATGACGGGCCGAGCCTCGCGCACGGCGGAGAGGAGATCGCACGCAGGAATGTGCTGCCGATGGTGCGAGTGATCTCGGAATGGATGAAGTGTGAGCTTAGTGGAACGGGAGCCCTCGAACACGGTGGATGAAAACATTTGGGAAAACGGGATGGAATGAAAATTCTCCTGAAATTGTGAAGCTGGCGGGTGCGCGGACGAAGCGACGTGGGTCGTCCGCGCATCTCGGAAGCAGTGCCGCTCGAAGGTGAGCTTAGGCCGATGCAATCGACTCATCGGCTATGTCAGCCGAGCGGATCACGAACCGCATGTGACGCGGATGGCTGCGCCGGAGTTTCGTGATTTGGCGCCGGGGAGTCGCGTCGGCGATCATGCGCCGGTAGATCCTGTGGGCGCGGTTGAACTGCTTCAGTTGAATCTCCAGGGCGATGTCGTGGAGCAGGTCCGGAGCGCTGTCGCGGTTCTCGACCGGCACGGCGTCCACGACGTACACGCGCCGTAGTTTCTCGCAGGTGAGCAGGCATACCCACACGAACGGCTTGGGTTCGCTGAGCACGGTGGCGATTTCGTGCCGATCGGTGCGAAGGCAGAATGCCTTCATATGCACCGGGGGATGGCACCCCTTTCCCTGGCGCAGGTTCAGTCTCGGCCCCTGCCCGAAGGGGGGGCGGATCTGCGCTGCGATCTTTGCCAGCGCAGCACTGGATATTGGGAGTTCACGGCGGCCGTCGCGCATGTCGTACGCATGAACACCCGGAACTCGTGTCTCACCGAGATTTCTGTCGTGGCTCAACTTTGACATGACAAAGTGCCTCTTTTCGAAACCAATGTTGTGATTGGTCTCGCTCTGATTTTGGGATGTGGAGTAGAACCTCGTCGACGTGGTCGAGGTGCTCCACTTTCCGACACTGACGATTCGCTCGCTCACGAATCGAGGGGACAGACAGAGAAGCTCCTGATGGATCGCTTCTTCCCGAAATGCAGCTATGAGAGATGGTCGAGGAATATTCTCGACAGGCGCCGGAAGACTATCTCATCGCGCGATAGATCTCACGCGCCCTGTATTTGAGGGAGGGAGCTAGCGCAACAGCCAGTGCATCAAGAATTTTTGCAGATGCTTCCGGTTCTCCGCTTGATCGAAGACGACGCTGTTCGGCGAATCCATCACAGCGGAGCTGATCTCCTGCTCCCGGTGGGCCGGCAGATCGTGCATCACGAGCGCATGCTTCGGTGCATGGGACATCAGCTTTTCGTTCACTTGGAACGGGGCAAAGACCTTCATCCGGGTCTCTGTTTCCGCCTCATCGCCCATTGAAACCCAAGTATCCGTGTAAACGACGTCGGCCTGCTTTACGGCATCTTCGGGCGATTCCGTCTGACGGACTTTGGTCCGGGCCGAGGCGAACTTCACGATCTCTTCCTGCGGCGTGTAACCCTTCGGCGCGCAGTAGGTGATCTCAATCCCCGTAACGGCAGCTACCTCGAGCAGCGAATGGAGAACGTTATTTCCGTCTCCGATGTAGGTCAGCTGGAGCCCCTTCAGAGATCCGAAGAACTCGAGCATCGTCATCGCGTCGGTCAGTCCCTGGCAGGGATGATGATCATCGGAGAGGCCGTTGATGATCGGTTTCTCGCTGTACTCGCGCATCGTCTCGAGATCGCGGTGGCGGTAGACCCGGGCCATCACGAG
The DNA here is from genome assembly GCA_964401925.1 of uncultured Bdellovibrionales bacterium. GTDB lineage: Bacteria > Bdellovibrionota_C > UBA2361 > SZUA-149 > JADYYL01 > CAYOAK01. Next base: position 2,061 of record CAYOAK010000099.1, read on the forward strand.
GTCGAAGTAGCGTGAGAGAACCTTGATCTCATCACGCAGATCCGCGCGCATGAAATTCGATGTGCTCCAATCGATGAAGATCGGCCAGCCGGCCATCTCGAAGATTCCGATCTCGAAAGAGCAGCGCGTGCGGGTCGAGGTCTTCTGGAAGAGCAGCGCGACTCGAGTGTCCCGGAGCGCTTCGGCGAAGGCCTCCGGTTCGCGCTTCGCCTCAAGCCCTCCTTGGATGATCTCCTGCGCTTCCTCCGGGGAGAGGTCGGAGATCCGCAGAAGCGAGCGTTTCTTTTGCGCTCCTATTCCAGCCCCGGGCCGGAGGGTTTTCGCGAGATGTTTGAGCTGTTCCGGTGAGGCCATCTGTCGGGTCTGCTGCCCCCCTGGCTCCCAGGGCGGGGTAAGCAGGCGAGACTACTGCGGATCGGGAAAAAACTGAAGGTTCCGGCCCGGGGTATCAGATAGGAGAATGAGAGCAATAACGGATGTAGGTAGCTGCAATGCCGGGTCGAACGCTGAACAAAGAGAGATTCTCCAAGATAATGGGAGGCTTATCGAATGGCCTCGCCGTTGGTGCTGTCTTCTTGCTGATCCCCGCGACCGCTGCTTTTGCGCAGGCTCCGGACACCTGGATCACAATTGGCCTCTGTAAAGTGCTTTCGATCACCACCGGATCCTTTGGCGCTGTCGTCATGGCCGTCGCCGGACTTGTTGCGGTGATCTCGGCGGCGATGGGCTCTTACCGGATGACGATGAGCGTTATCGCCATCGGTGCCGGGACCTGGGTTATCGAGCCTCTGATCAATCTTTTCTTCGGCTACGTGACCTGCCAAGGCACGGCCTCCTTCACCCCGATTCTTCCGGTCGGAGGGACGAACTAATGAAACTCGCCCGTTTCATCCCCAGCTCTGAGACTACGGTCCGCGCACTCGCTCTCCTCTCCCCGTTTGCGTTGACTCTGCTGAACGCCTCGATTGCATCTGCTCAGACCCCTCCGCCGCCGGTCGTTGTCGATACCTCGGCTATCGACGAGGCGATCTGCTGGCTTGTCTTCTTCCAGCAAGGCTCTTACGGAGCGCTGTTAATGGCTGTTTCCGGAATGGGCGCTGTGGTTGGAGCAGCGCTCGGCCAATACCGCACGGCTATCAACTGTCTCGTTGTCGCAATCGGTACCTGGCTGATTCAACCGATCGCCCAGCTGATGTTCAGCTACTGGCCGACAAACTGCACGCAGCTCATGCAAATGCCGACGGGCATGCCCAGCTAAGTCCCACCCGCATCATCTGGTGAAAAGACCCTGCTCAAGGGCGCACGCCGTCCGAGCCGGCTCTCAATTTCGAGATGAGAGCAGGGAGCAGGGTGAGATTCAGATAGATCCCGATTGAAAGTGAGAGCCCGAGGAAAATCCCAAACGAACGCACCGGTCCCACGGGCGAAAGCACCGTCGGGAAGAATCCGACGATGAGCGTCAGGCAGGTGAGCACGAAGGGCTCGTACGAAAGGTCGACTGCTCGCTGCAGTCCAGTGCCGGACCGCCAAAGCATGATCAGATGGAAAGTATAATCGGAAATTAGCCCAAGGGAGCAAGCGGCAACCAGCGCCGCGCCGAGGTTGACCGTGCCGTGCAGCAGGCCGAGAGCCCCGAAGATTCCTAGGATCGGAAGCACGCTGGGGACGAGGCCGATGGCAGCTAACTTGAGACTTCGCGATAGAGCCAGCAACAAGACTCCGACCACGATCAAAGCCGAAAGAACGGAGTTCAAGAGTCCCTCGGTTAAGATGCTCGATTGCTCCGCCATAACTAACTCAATGGAGCCGATCGCGACCCGTCGCGCGCCGACATCCTGTGCAAGCTTATGAAGCTGTGCGGCAAGCGCGGATAAGGCAGCGCCCTCGAAATCGTTCTCCACGATGACTCGGGTCTGCAAAGACGCTTCGGCTGTGATCGAACGGGGGCCGAGCTCGGAGAGAAAAGTGCCGCTCGTGAGGTCCAGCTCCTTAAGCTTGGTCCAGAAGCGCGCAAACTCGGGTGCTCCAACAACCCCCGCGACACCGTGCAGGCCGCGTACCGATTGCTCAAAAGAATCCAGCGTCTTCAGCTCACTCGCTGAGATCGAATTTGGAAACTCAAACGCGACGCTCAGGACGTGTGACCCGGGGAATACGCGCTGTGCTTCGTGAATTGCGTCTCGGGCTTCGGATGGATCGGGGAAAAAATCGAGAGGCACCGTATCCACGCGGATGAGGAATGCACCCAAGCCGAAAGCCAATAACGCTGCGGCGGCGAAGAACGCAGGTCTGGGTGAGAGCACGGCAGCCGAGCTCTCCGCCATTCCGCGGCTGATCGCCAATCGAGGAACGAGAACCCAGGTGAGCAATGCCGATAGGAGCGAACCCAGGGTCATGATCAGTGCGAAGTCGCTCACTGCCTCTGTCTCCATCCAGAGCAGCGAAAGAAAGCCGATCACAGTCGTGGTGGTCGCGAGGATCAGGCTCTGAGCGAACCCTCGCATCGCGGCGGGACGGTTATCGGAGCTGGCTGAGTGAAGGCGTGACGCAAGATACGCGGAGTAGGAGCTTCCGATTGCAAGGAGCAGAGGCGGAAATATCTGCGCAATCGGGCCGACCGGGTGCTCCAGTACCGAGAGGGTCGCCCCAACGATAGCCAATGAAATAATCGGCGGCGCAAGGACGGCGATGACCATTCGAGCACTTCGAAAGGTGAGCGAGACGAAGAGGAATAGACCGAGCAGGCAGAGCGGCGCCCGAATTCGCCCTTCTTTCTCGAGGGTCGTCACGGCCACTTGCGAAGCGAAGAAACTTCCGCTTCGGATGCTTCCGGCTGGAAGGATCTCTTGGATCGATCGGTCGAGACGGCGCCGCTCCGAGTCAGAAAGATTCGCCGGAAGCTCTAGAATGAATCGTCCCCAGCCCCCGTTGATCAAGCGCAACGGCGGTTTTGGCTCGCGGAGAGCACGTAGAGGAGAATAAACGCTCCGAATCTCAGAGATGGCGACGATTCGCTCTTCAAGCTCACTCAGCTGCTCCTGCTCCTCATCGCCGATCCCCCCCGGTAACGGCAAAAGAATAAAGTCGACCAGGTTTCGTCCAAAGTACCGTTCGATGAATTCAAGATCGTCGAGCGCAGGGGAGCGAGCTGCGAAAAGTGTTTGAATGCTCCCACTCACCTTCGGCAACCCAAACAGTTCGAAGAAGAGTGCAAAGCCAAGCAGCAATGCGATCGAGAAGACACTGAATTTTGTTCCCCGGTTCAGCATCGTCGCAGATGAAAGAATGATACTCTGTCAGGAGAGAGCGAGAGTGACACATTCCGGCCGTCATCACGAAGTGTTCTCTCCGCTTCGACGCGCGCGCGGGCGCCTGGAAATTTTCGATAATGTTTGATGCGATCATAATCGGATCTTCGCTGGCAGGCGCTACGGCTGCACTGGAGCTCTCGCGCCAAAATCTCCGGGTGGCAGTTCTTGATAAAGCGCGAGCGGCGAAGCGTAAGCCCTGCGGCGAAGGCCTCTCGGAATTCGGCTATCAGCAGCTCAGCGAGCTCGGCATCTCGGTTCCGGTGAAGGAGCTCGGCGAACATCGGATCTGGAAGGGAGGGCGAAGCGCTCCTGTCTCCGTCGGCCGCGATACCCGGACATTCGGCGTACGGCGTCTCGTCCTCGACCAGGTATTGCGAGACATTGTCGAGAGCGTTGCCGAGCCATTTTGGGGGTGCGGCGTTCGGAGTATTGAGGCCGGACGAGAAGACTTTAGCGTCAGCTGCGATGGTGAGCGGCTTCGGTGCCGGAGTTTGATCATCGCAGACGGTGCTCATTCGCCCTCGGCTCGAGCGCTCGGAATCCGCACCGCGTCGCGCGGACGAACGGTCTACGGCGCAAGCCTCGTCTGCCGTCTTACGGAGCCTCTCGACTCCGTAAACATATTCGTCCGGCGGGGCTTCGAAATGTACCTAACCCCTGTGACGGACGATCTTTTGAATCTCAGCATCGTCGGCGGGAAACGCGCGATGCGGGAGCTTCTTAGCGGTGGTGCTCTCGAGCGAGAGCTGGCGGAGCTGACGAGAATTATCCCTTTCTCTCCGGTGGAAAAGATTATTGGCGCGGGTGCCTTGGCGCCGATCCGCCGGCCGCCCTCCTTCGGACGAGCGTTCCTGGCTGGGGATGCCTGTCACAGCCTCGATCCGATCTGCGGAATGGGCATGACTCAGGCGATCGTTTCCGGAAGAGCGGCAGGTTGTGCGGCTGCCGCGGCCCTAAGCGGCGAGTGCAGCTGGAACTCCGCGGCGCAGAACTATAGTGATTCCCAGGCCTCGCTGCGCCGCAGGCTTCGCGGGTATAGCCGCTCCACCCAACTCCTCGTCCGGCACCTTCCCGGTTCGTTGGGTTTGAGCGCTGCAGAGGTGCTCCAGCTTCCTCGAATCTTTCAGTCGGCAGCACTTCATCCCAGTGGAGCCTCACTTCTGCTAACCTTTTTCGGAACCTTCGGATGACACATCTCCTGGCTGCAGTTTTATTGCTCAGTCAAATCAGTCTTACCCCAGAGAACACGAAAGTTCGATTTGAGGTCGATTCCACCTGGCACCTCGTCACCGGTCAAGTGCGGGCTCTCAGCGGCACGGTCGATCTCGCCCGTTCAAAAGTCGAAGTTCGAATTCCGGTTTCTGAGCTTGATACCGACAATGGAAAGCGCGACCGGAAAATGCGTGCCGTGATGGAAGCCGATAAATTTCCCGAGATTGTATTTGTTGCTTCCCCCCTTCCCTGCGACCCCCGCCGTGAGTCCGGGCAGTGCGCCGGAGAAATGAAAGGCGAGATTCAGATCCGGGGTGTGCGAAAACCTCTGGTGCTTCAGCTTCGCCAGACACCGGGAGCCAATGGAAATGTGACCGTGCATGCGGAGACTGCTCTCAATTGGAGCGAATTTGGAGTCGAGGATCCCTCGATTTTCATCGCGAAGCTGCGCGAAACAGTGCGGGTCTCGATAGATGTTGATCTAGGCAGGCTCAACTAATGGCGTTCATTCATTCCGTCTCCTCGATCGCCGCCAAGCACTCTTTCTCCCTCCCGGAGGTTCTTAACGCGGCGGGGATCTGGTTGGCAGATAAGCCTTCCGAGATGGAGCTTTTCAAGCGTTTTCATAATGCATCCCATACCGAGAGGCGGCATTACGTGCTGCCGCTGGAAAAGGTCCTCACACTCGGAGGCCAAAACGAGCGAGCGAAGCTCTTCGCCGAGAAAGGAGCCCCGCTCGTATGCGAGGTAATCGACCAGGCGCTGAAGGCTTCGAATCTCCGTCCGGACCAGATTGAGACAGTCATTTTCACATCGTGCACCTGTCCGTTAATTCCCTCCCTGGATGCCGCTGTATTGCAGAACATGGGATTCTCGCCGCTCGTCCGGCGAATTCCCATCTATCAGCACGGCTGCGCGGGTGGAGCGGTCGGCCTCGGGATCGCGAACAAATGCTGCGCCATCGGCGAGAATGTTCTCCTGGTGTCTTTGGAGCTCTGCTCACTTCTGTTCCGGATGCGGGAATCGAGCGCTGTTCACCTCCTCGGTGCGGCGCTCTTCTCCGACGGAGCGGCGGCGACAATAGTTTCTGCGGAAAGCGGCCCGATGAAGATCCTGGCCACTCAGTCCTACCTCATCCCGGAATCGGCGGGATTAATGGGCTATGAGATTCGCGAAGATGGAGCGCATCTTCTCTTGGACCGGGATCTTCCGTCTCGCTTGCAGTCGGTGCTTCCGGAGGTCGTCTCGGCATTCCTGGAGAAAAGCGGGATCCCGATGGTCGATTGGTGGCTCATCCATCCCGGAGGAGTGAAGATTCTGGACGGGATTTGCTCGTTGCTCGATCTCGATCGCCGACAATGCTCGTGGTCCTACGACATACTCTCCGAACTCGGTAATATGAGCTCGGCCACGGTGCAGTTTGTGCTTCAGAAATGCCTCGGCTCAGGTCTGGTGTCGAAGGGAGATAAGCTCTGCATGGTCGGAATTGGGCCGGGGCTGACAATTGAGCTCTTAGCGTTCGAGCACACATGAAACGCAGGACAGCGCTTATCGCCGGGCTCCTGACCCATCTCCTCTTCATATGCGCGGTTTGGAAGATGTTCTGGGGTGTGCGAGCCGGCCTGGCGGATGGACAGGGCGCGCTCTCCGGAGCACCGGCATTTTTCGTGAACGGCATTCTGTTGCTTCAGTTTCCGTTCCTGCACTCGACACTCATCTCTCGCCCAGGCCGTCGTCTGCTCACCCGGGTCGCGGGAGATTTGAGCACGACCCTTTACGCCTTTATCGCCTCCGCTCAGCTCTTTATTTTGTTTACGTTCTGGACGCCCAGCACAATTGTGCTCTTCACTTTTCCGGCTGCCGCGGCGGTAGTGCTTGACGTCCTGAATGTGGCCGCCTGGCTATTTCTTGCGAAGACAATGTCCGACGCCGGTCTCTCCTACCAGGTCGGGGCACTCGGCTGGCTGGCTGTGTTTCGCGGAAAACGGCCGGTTTATCCTCCAATGCCTGAACGGGGAACATTCAAGCTGGTCCGGCAGCCCATCTATCTGGCGTTTCTTCTGATCCTTCTCACCTCCAGGTCGGGGACACTGGATCGCATAGTCCTTACGGGAGCCTGGGGGGCATATCTTCTCCTCGCCCCTCTGCTGAAGGAGCGCCGCTTCGCCGCGTATTACGGATCGGCATTCCAGGAATATCGGAAGAAAACCCCCTACTTTCTCCCGAAGATTTAGCACTCCGGTGGTGCCTACCCGCCCATACACCCGCCATACGGTCCAGATACTTACGCCATATGGAAACTGAGCTTAACCTACCCTGGCTCATCCCGGATTGACTTCCCCCCCAACTCCCGGCAAAAGAAGCCCTCCTTTTTTCAGAACGGATTGCCATGAAGCGCACTTATCAACCGAGCCATGTTCACCGTCTTCGAACGCACGGATTCCGGGAACGGATGGAGACGCCCCAAGGACGAAACGTCCTGAAGCGCCGCCGCGCAAAGGGCCGTAAGCGCCTGAGCGTTACCGTCCCGTTCAAGGGCCGTAAGCGCTAGGCCGCCGCGCGCCCCTCTCTTTTTTTGGAGGGAGGCTCCGATGTCCAAATTTCCTGACAATGTACGGCTCAAACGACGGGCCGATTTTCTGCGAGTGCAAGGCTCGAAGAAAAAGTTCCGCTCGAAATTCTTCCTGCTTGCACTCATCCCGCGTGAGCGGGATGAAGAACCCACTAGGCTCGGGATTACCATTACGACCAAGCTCGACAAGCGTGCCGTGCGCCGGAACCGGCTGCGCCGGAGAATTCGCGAGCTCTACCGGAATAACCTGCCGGGGATTCCGCTTGGCTTTGATGCCGTAATCATCGCGTTGACCGGCTCAATTGCGCTGAGTGCCGCCGCAATCGAAGAAGAGCTCTGCTTTCTGCTGCGAAAGGCGAAACGGGATTTTCATGTTCGCTGAGAGCGGCCAGCCGTTTCTGCGCCGGGTGGTGCTTTTCCCGTTCCTCGCGCTGATCGCGTTTTGGCAAAAGGGGGTCTCACCGTATATAGGACACCACTGCCGCTTTGAGCCGACCTGCTCTGAATACGCCAAACAGGCGCTGCTTCGGCATGGAGCACTCAAAGGGTTTTATCTCTCGACCAAACGGATCCTGAAGTGCCATCCGCTTCACCCCGGCGGGAGCGACCCGGTGCCGTAATTTTGGAGATGATGGAAAAGAATAATCAGAAAGCGATCGGGTTTATCTTCCTGCTCTTCATCACCATGACCTACAAGGAGTTGGTCTGGGATCCGTATTTCATTGCGAATCAGCACGCCGTTCAACAGGCCGCCACAGGGGCCGCCACAGGGGCCGGAACGCAGCAGACTCAACAAAATCCCCTTCCGGTGCTGACCAACGCGCCGGCGCAGACGCTTGTTCCCCCATCACAGTCGGTCGCGCAGCAGAGCGTCCCAAACGCGTTTCCCACGGATGAGCAGATCCAAGCGGCAGGAGTTCTGACGCTCGAGAACGAAGCTCTCCTGATCAAAATCTCGCTTCTCGGCGGGCGGGTCACAGAGTACCGCCTGAAGAAATATGCGGAGACCCTGACACCGGGAAGCCTGAAGCTCAACCTGATTGACCATTCCCAGGGCCAGCCGCTGCCGCTCGGAGTCTACTCCGGCGCTGCCGGCGACGCCTGGGTGACATATCAGAACGTTTCGACGAACCCCGCTGATATCCGGCTTGCGGGGATACTTCCGGATGGCCGGCAGATCGCGAAGCAGATTCAGCTGACACCGAAGAGCTACCTGCTCAAAGTAGACATCGGTGTTTCCGCTCCGCCGGTTGATGGTGCCCCGCTCGTCCTTGAGTGGTCACGCTATCTTCCGAAGGACTCATCGAGCTTCCTCGACGCGACTGATACAGGGGGTTTCGTCTCGTTCGACGGACAGCGCGCAGCACGAGTCAGCTTCAACCATATGGAGACTGCGGCACAGGCTCTGGGCGGCGTGATCTGGACCTCCATGACCGATCACTACTTCGTGGTCTCGGTTATCTCCCCGCACGCTCCGGCGCCGGCCCAACTCCTGCATGACGGCGAGCTTTTCCGGATGCAGATGGCCGGAAATGGAACGACCGGGAGCTTCGAGATTCTCGGCGGGCCGAAGAGCTACGATGTGCTCCGCGAGACGGGATATGCGCTTGAGCGAAACATCGATTTCGGCTGGACCGGTTTCCTTGCCGCTCCGTTGCTCCTGCTTCTGAACATGTTCAACTCGTTCCTTCACAACTATGGGCTTGCGATTATCGCACTGACCATCGTTGTGCGGGTGCTTTTGCTTCCACTGAACGCGGCTTCCTTTAAGTCCATGCAGAAGATGGCGGACCTCCAGCCCGAAGTGAAACGGATCCGCGAGACCATCAAGGACAAGCGCCAGCAGCAGCTCGCCCAGCACGAGCTCTTTCAAAAGCGGGGTGTTAACCCGCTCGGCGGGTGCTTGCCGATCCTCATCCAGATCCCGATCTTCTTCGGTCTTTACAGCGCGCTCCTTCTCGCAATCGAGCTGCGCCACGCGCCGTTTGCGGCCTGGATTCAGGATCTCTCGGCACCGGAAGGAATTCGAGTCGGAGACATTCTTCTGCCGATTCTCGTGATCTTCTTCGTCATCACCATGCTCTACCAGCAGTGGAGCACGCCGAGCACGATGGATGAGACGCAGAAGAAGATCATGCTGCTCATGCCGATCATCTTCGGATTTGTGTTCTTCCGGCAGATGCCCGCCGGATTGATCCTTTACTGGGTCACATCGAACGTGATCTCGATCGTTCAAATGCGCCAGCTGCGAAAGGAAGGGTCGCATTCGCCATTCCTGATCACCACGGCCGTCGCGGGACTGTGCTTCGCCTTTGCGTTCCTGCTTACGAAGATCGCCTAGGGAAGCTCTGCTCAAGAGACTCCCTGGCTCAATGAGGGTTCATGTATCAGAGCGACACGATCGCTGCGCCGATTACCGCCCCCGGCGTTGGGGCGGTCGCGGTCGTTCGCATCAGCGGTCCGAAGACCCGTGCAGCTCTCGAAGCGCTGTGCGAGAACGGCCCGGAGCTCCTCTCGGAGCCGCGAAAAATGCACCTTTCAGCGCTTCGTGACGGTCGAAGCGGCGAAAACCTGGACACGGCGCTCGCGGTTTTTTTCGCAGCGCCGAACTCTTACACCGGTGAAGACCTCGCCGAGATCTCGGTTCACGGCAGTCCGTTCATCCTCAAACGCCTGCTCGAAAATCTCGGCGCGCTCGATGTGCGCGGCGCCCGGCCCGGGGAATTCACAGAGCGTGCCTACCTGAATGGAAAGCTCGACCTCGCTCAATCCGAGGCCGTACTCGATCTGATTCACGCCGAGACCGAGGGGCAAGCGCGCGTCGCGCGTGAGCAGCTCGAAGGGCGGCTAAGCACGGCAATCAGCGACCTTGGCACTCCGCTGCGTGATCTGCTGGCGCAGATCGAGGCCTACATCGACTTTCCCGAGGAGGATATCGAACCGCTCAAGTACTCCGAATGGGATGGCGTCATCAGCGGAATTGCAGAAACGCTGAGGCGATATGCGAGCTCATACGTCAGCGGAAGGCTGTATCGTGATGGAGCTTCGGTTGTGCTGATGGGCCTGCCAAACTCAGGAAAATCGAGCCTTTTGAATGCATTGGCGCGACGCGACGCAGCGATCGTCTCG
>CAYOAK010000100.1:0-12164 GCA_964401925.1 uncultured Bdellovibrionales bacterium
ACCGCGCCCGCACCCGTGAGTGCGATAAGATCGGAGAGCCCATCGTTATTGAGATCGCTCATCGTAGTGCCGGGAATCACGCCGGTTCCTGCAACGATGGATGTTGAAAAGCTTAGGCCACCGTTGTTGCGGAAGATCTCGATATTGCCGTTTCCGTTGGAGCTCGAAACCAGATCAAGATCGCCATCCCCGTCGATGTCACCGGTTGAAAGAGCAAATGCGGCAGCAGCAGTCGTATAGCTGATCGGCGCTGCAAACGTTCCATTCCCGAGGCCACGCGCTAGAAAGATTCTCTGTCCGCCCCAATTTGAGAGCGCGATGTCATGGTTGCCGTCATTATCGAAGTCTCCGCTGACAATATCGACGACTTGGGCAAGGCCGAGCGAGTACGAAAGGACCGCACCAAATGTGCCGGTTCCAGTTCCAAGTCTGATGCTGAAACCGTCTTGCTCGCCCGTCACGGCATCAAGATTGCCGTCATGATTGAAATCCGCCACCACAAGCCCCTCGATTTGGTTCCCCATCAGGTATGATGTGGAGCTGGCAAAACCGCCGGATCCGTCGTTGAGCCGGACTTGCACACCAAGCCCGAATTGCGCGCTGAGAATATCGAGCCTGCCGTCTTCATTTACATCGCTTAACGAAATACCTTGAACGTTGTTGACCGCATATGTTGCCGCAGCACTGAGCGTCCCATCTGCACTTCCAAATCGAACGGAGAGCTGACCCGAGTTGATGTCGCCGGTGACGGTGTCGCCGAATCCGTCACCGTTTAGATCCCCGATGACCGCCGACCACGGAACGTCGCCGGTAGAGTAAGAGCCGGCGGCGGTAAAAGTGCCGTCTGCTTCGGTCGCTGTAAATCCCGGGCCGATCGAGATTGCTAATGTATCGCGTGAGTATCCCAACTGCAGATCGACTTCCGTAAACGATCCATCCAAAAGTTGACGGCCGTTGAATTCGGTTGTCTGAAGAATTCGGTTGAACTCCTGCCGGAGGGCTTCGACCTCCCCCTGAAGTGCCCTGCGTTGTGGAGAGGTAATGACTCCATTCGCGGATTGCTCGGCAAGCTCACGCATTCGGATGAGTGCGGTACCGAGCTGCTCTACGGCACCATCGGCGATCGATAGAGCGCTTAGTCCGTCGTTTCCGTTGCGAATTGCCTGATTATAAACTCGAGCATCCGTATTTAGGCCTGACGCAACCGCCATGCCGGCTGCGTCGTCTGCCGCCCGATTGATCCTCAGGCCCGATGAGAGCCGCGTATAACTTCGCTGTAGCTGTTCTGTCGAAGACGCAAGCCGGCGCTGCACCCCCAGCGATGCAATGTTCGAGTTCAGCTCCAATCTTCCGCTCATCCGAGAGCTAACGCCTTCCCTTCTTAGAAGTTCGATCTCCGTAATATAATCGACGACTTACATGACACCCTTGAGCACCGTCTGAAGAGAGATCAGACAAATCTATGAATGAACTCAAGGCATTACGGGAATTGGTTTTTTGCGCGAAGAATGGGTGCGGAAGTTCGACCCATAACAAGAATAGATTCGGCAGCCGTATGCGAGGTACGCGGATGAACAGAGCGCCTTTATCGCCGTGTCTCAAATGTGCGTTTGTCGCGACCGCCTTAGTCGCTCCACTTTTTGGCGGCGCAGACAATTGTTTCGCCGACACCTTTCACTCCGCCAGTTTTGCTGGGGGATCCGAGTTCGATCATGCCCGCGACATCTTTGTCGATGCGCAGGGCTTCATCTATCTGACCGGCGGGACCAAGTTCCCGTACATGTCCACCACAAACACGATTGTGAACGCCGGGACGCCCGAGTCGGGATCGGTTGACCGGATGGACATCTTTGTCATGAAGCTCGATCCGAGCGGACAGAATATCCTCTGGTCTACGCGGATCGGGGGTCCAAACTACGAGCGCGCGTATGCGATCGAAGTTGATGCCCAAGGCTACATCTATGTTGCGGGGCGGGGCGGGAATAACGCTCCAACAACTAGCGGCGCATTCCAGACCACATTTCGATCCGGGATGGGTGCAGCTTTCTACGGAAACCAGGATGGGTATGTTTTTAAGCTCACGCCGAACGGACAGTCGCTTGTCTGGGCGAGCTACTTCGGCACCGATGATTCGCAAAGTTTTACGATCATCCGGGATATCGCATTGGACTCCGCTGGAAACGTGTTTCTTGCCGCATCGACGGCCGGGGGAACCTATACTCCGGCGGTGGCAAGCGCATTCCTGAACTCGCCTCACGGCGGATATGAAGGAGTGATTGCAAAGATCGCTGCAAACGGCGCAAGCGTTCTGTGGGCTCAGTACATCGGCGGTTCTGCGGATGAATATGGAGAACCCTCCGTTCGCACCGACTCGCAGGGCAATGCCTATTTTCTAACAGTCACCACTTCAACGGACGCAGTCACAACTGCGGGCGCTTACGACAGGACGTTCAACGGCGGATCGGATTTCTACCTGTTGAAATTTCAGCCGGGCGGCGCTCTTTCTTACGCTACGTTTCTGGGCGGTAGTGCGGGCGAAGGAACGGAGACGCACCACTTGGCTGTCGATTCTCAGGGAAATGCTGTTATCGCCGCAGGCTCAACCTCGACCAATTACCCGACGACGGCCGGTGCCTACGACACGTCACACAACGGGAACGGCGGGTCTGGAACGGGGCAGAACTCCAATCATCCGGGAGATACCATTGTCTCGAAAGTTTCAAGTGATGGTAGCTCACTTCTCGCAAGCACCTATCTCGGCGGACAGTTCGGTGAATCCGCCGAAGGGATGGCCGTCGACTCTGCAGGAAATGTGTATCTCACGGGGGCGACGTACTCCCCGAATTTTCCGGTTACCTCTGGAGCATATCAAACCAGCAGGCGCGGGGTCCTCGATGCTTTCTACGCCAGATTTTCGCCTGACCTGAAGCAACTGCTCTATTCGACCTATTTCGGCGGCGATGGGAACGACGCCGGGCGCGCAGCTGCGGTGGGCGTCGGTAATCACTTTTTCGCCGTCGGAGAGGTCGGCGGACCAAACGCGGGAAGCATGCCGACCCAAAATGCTTTCCAACCGGCATATGGCGGAAACGCTGATTCGCTTTACCTGCGATTCCAGGCGTCAGGAGACACTGTCCCGCCGGCGCCACCGAGCGGCCTCACGGCGCACTGATTTTATTGCGCCCGAGCGCAGACCAGAGCTCAAACGTTAAGCACTCATAGCCTATTGGACAACCAAACCGCTTGGTGCCCCCGGTGGTAGAGTATCGGCGGGCGGAATCGACCCGGTTTTTCGCACAACAAACACTCCAAATTCCGGAGAGGTATGAGTTGGCGCAAAATGCAGATTTCCAATTGCTGGATATGTTGCGGTCAGATTCATCGGCAGATTCACTGAGCTGCTCGTATTTGCATAGACACCGCTTGCCACAGGAGCGCCTGTGAAATTCTGCGCGTCGCTTACGAGGTAACTATCACCCGGTTGTAAACCGGACTTCGCGAGGTTCACGCTGACGTTCGTCAGTGCGTCCCAGTTATAGACAATAATATGAGCTCGACCTTGTTCGCGGCTGTTTGGTCTGACAAAAGTTCTTACACCGGTGGGCTTTCCGCCTGGAGCGCCGAGCGTGTACGAGCTATTCACATCGAATGGTGTCAACCTTTTCCAGTCGTCATTGTAATTGTAAGTTCCCCCTCCAAGGGAGTTTGGCCCAGCAGGGTAGTGAAAATTGTAGGTGTTCCCTGAATTCGGAAAATCATTGTCGTAGTAGGTATTATTGTTGATGGTGAAGTCGGACATCGACCGCCCCGCGCCGGGATAGAGCTTTACCATCGAGCAGGTGTTGCTACCGGAACTGACTGAACACCATGTGGTGTTTCCGGTGATTATTACAGACTGAAACGGTCCCACCTCAATATTGCCGTTTCTTCCGGCAATGTAATTGTTCTCGAGGACGAGATCTAAATCCTGAGTGCCATAACCGAATCTCATTCCTTTTCCTCCACTTCGACCGGAGGCGTTCATTGGCGAGTAAATGAACGAATTTCTCACTGCGAGATTTTTCATCGGGTAGGTGCTCACCCCCATGAAAAAATTTCCCTCCTCGTTGTTCCAGGCCGTAAATCCGTCGAAGTGAACATCCTCGCCGTGCGCGTCATAGCCGAAAACCTTCTGTCCGGTTGCATAATTATCGAACGAAATAACGTCGGTGTACTTATGCAATGTTCCACTTCCATTGCGGAGGTACATCCCGTGACCGTGCCCTCTGTCGGGGGCCCACCAGCCGTTTGAGTACGTAAGGACTCCGTTAATCTCCGCATCAATTGTAGCGTCAGGGGTAAATATTCCGTTTCGCAGATCGTGAATGACAAGATTGATCAGCTTATTCCCGGATCCGCCCATGTAAACGCCCTGAGGTCTGAGAATGTCTAAGGGATCCGATCCGGAAATAGCCGTTTGTCGCACCGGATCCGAGGACATAATTTCTAAGTCCATGAACCATGTGTAACTGCCTCCCGGAGACAATACATTTCCCGAAAAGATTTGGATGGTAGCCCCAGGAGCATGCGCAGCGACGGATGTGCCGTTCCAAGCACGATTGATAGTCAGCGTGTTTCCTTGAATCGAGGAGATCTGCACGTGCTCATTATCAATAACGTATGGGTTGCCCTGTAAAATTCTCGATGCGTCTGTCACCGAAACCGTGCGATCAGAGGTGCTCGACGCAAGAGATGAGGTGAGTTGAACTGAAATGTTGTATCCGTCCAGGACCGCCCATTCACCAGGATAGGACTTAACTTTAATCGGAGCTGAAGATGTTCCGGCAAGAGAGCTGTAGAAGTGCCCTACGTATCTCCCTCCACGAAGATAAACGGTATCTCCCGGTTGAACCACGCCGGTACCCGGATTGAGCGCCTTGGCTAAACTCCACGGCGCCGCAATCGAGCCGTTGTTTGAGGCACTACCAGTAGGCGCCGCGTAAAAATCTGCGGCGAGCGCCGGCAGAGCAAGAAAGAGAACGTAGCCGATGACAAACTTACATTGCCTCATAAACCCGCCTGTTGTCGCATACGTGCACCGGTATTCGTGCCCCATTTAAACAGAGAAAGTGGAATCAATCCGGGGCGGCCTGGATCTCGCAAGATTTCGCGCCATCCGCCCGCCGCTCGCCACACCACCTAGCGTCCATAACGGAGTGATTAGATGTTCCCTCACTCAATGAGACGCTTTCTGCAAGGCAATTGGTTCGAATCGAGTCTTCCGGCACTTGGTCGGGTGAGAGTCCCCTTAGGGGACAGCCGTTTGCTGAACCAAACGGCAGGGGGGAGAAGATAGTTTCGATGTGTCTATCTATTTTCGAACATTGCTCTGATTAGAGCAGAGTCTCATTCGCACTTTCACATCGAAAAATTGCGCCCAGAGCGATTCGAACGCCCGACCTACTGGTTCGAAGCCAGTTGCTCTATCCAGCTGAGCTATAGGCGCGCATGGGAGATGTCCGGGGCTCTCAGTACCATTGGGATGGGAGCATTTCAATGGCGGGAGATCTCTCGCGGGAAATCCGGATTCGACAGAGGTGAATGGGGGGGAGGAACGGGCTGCCATCAGCGACCGTTCCTCATACAAACCAGCAGTTCCGAGTAGAGCGCATTGACGTCGCGCTTCCAGTTCTCGACGGCGTCGTCACCAGCTTGGGCCGCGATCGCGTATTCGACGTTCGTCTTGTCCGCGAGCAGCCGGGCACCGATGTATTGCAGAACGACTGTCCCGTAGAAGACGAACTCGAGCTCGGTCCGGGTTAGCAGACCCTGATCGGTCGGATCGAGGTTAGCGACTTTCGCGATCCAGAGAGTCGGATTTTCTTTGATCAGGTACATGACGTACGCGTCGATAGTCCTTCGCAAACTGGTCGCCTGTAAGAACAGCGCCACGAACGGCTCGAGGTGCTTCAGACGCTCCGTTCTGAAACCCTGCTGGCAAAACTGCGCATCGAATGCGGGGACCTCAACGCGGAGCATCGCTTGCCGTCCCTCCGTCGTTCGCCATTTTCTGAGCTGATCGGCGCCCTCATGACGAAGCGGCAGCCCTCGCAGTTTAGTGAGAAGGCCGTAGAGCTTGACGCAAGTCTGACGTCTCTCGCATGGGGTAAGTGCATAGTTGATCATTGTCGAACCCGTTCGTTCGAGAATGATCAATCACACTGGTTGAAACCTAATCCTCTGTCGAAACCCTGCGTTCTCGTTGAGACAACAACTCAGAGTTTCGTTTCGCTTCTGCCCAAGGCTTTTCGTGATACGCAGATTATGCCGATTTCCCCTGGAAAGGATGGGTTTGCAAAGGCGTGGCAACCTCTTGAATCCGCAACACTTTATCCGTATCCCGGTGCTTACCGGCGCAGATCGGCCATCTCTGGCATAGATTGCAGCGCTCTCTTCACCGCTTGATTTGAAGAAACCTTGTTTACCTCCTGCAGGCAGTTTTCTGCAGGAGGTACCATGACCCATCAGGATTTGATTCAGCTCATGCGCCTCTTATCGGCGCGTGAACTAAGTAGTGCGGACCTCGACCAGCTGCTCGTTCTTCTCGATCGCGTCGATGAAGTGATTCCACCGAGAGCACCGGCAGCGGTGGTGCCCATAACGCCAAGCGATCGGCCACCGCGCATGGGCCCACGTGTCGAGCTCACTGTCATGCCGACGACTCTTGAGTTTGTGCTTCCGATCGAAGCGTTGCTCTGGGAAGAGGTAAGAGAAGGCCGACATTACTGCGGACTAGTTGCCTTGCTTGAAGTGTATCTGACACATCTGGTTCTCAAGACGACGACGCCAGCGATGCACAAACTTGCGCGAACGGTAATTGCGAGTGTCAAGCCGACGGAGCAGCGACTAGCAATGCGCCTCATTCGATATGCCGCTCCGATGTTTTTGAGCCCGTACATCAATGAGTTCCTCACGGTCTCAAGTCCGTCCGCTCGAATTGAAGCGATTATCTTCGCCGGTCTCTGCGGCACGGACGCACAGAGGGAGATCGCACATCAAGCGCTTAAGCGAGCGTTAGACGACGAACTCGAAGGTATCACGCAAGTCGATCCGCATCTGTTTCGAGACGCACTGGTCGCCTTTCCAGAGCTTCGGAAGGTCGCACGAAAGAAAATCGGGCGAGTAGTCAAGCGGTGGACTCGCATTCGTGCATCAATCGCAGTGGAAGCCCGGCAGCCGGAGACGCTTTTCGCTCGCTACGGCTACGTTTTTACGCCGAAAAGCGGTGACGTTCGGCTGTTACGAGAGTATCTCGAGACAGCCGATCTCGAATGTTATCCCGAGCTTCCATTAGAGACAGCCAAAGCGCTATGGAAGGCCGCTTGTGTCGCCGCGAAGATCGGGCGAACGACCAGCCGCCACGGATTGCTCGATAAGAACTTCTCAGTGGCGATGCATCGGAAGGAGCTGCTGATTTGGGCTAAGGAGCAACGGCATGTCGGAGAAGTGCTTCAGTTGAAGCTGGATTTCAGCAGGAATGTCTTCGACTGAGAGGTTCTCAAGAGAAGGAATGAGGGTCATGGTCCTCTCCGTTTTGTCGGCTACGCGATCGCGGCTTGAGCAAGGTCCCGTGCTGTCCGACCCGGCGAAGTGAACCAATTCACTGTTGAGAGGATGCGTCTCAGATAGAGATGCAGATCGTATTCATAAGTGAAACCGATCCCGCCATGAACTTGCAGGCATTGTTCTACGACTTCCTGGCAGCGAACTCCTGCAAAGGTGTACGCCGCGAGCGCAGCCTGCTCAAACTGATCGGAGTCGTTGTCTTTACTCCAAGCAGCGAAATCGATGAGAGCATCGGCCGCATCGATCGCCACACGGCAGTCCGCGAGTTTGTGTTGAATGGCAGGAAAACTGCCGATCGGAGCATCGAACTGCTTCCGAGTTAACACGTGGGCAAGCGCCATCTCCTCGACTGCACGTGCAGCACCGGACGCTTCGGCCGCAATGAGGAGACACCGCTCTAACAGAAGCGTTCGTTCCTGACCTTTTGAAAGCTTTCCGAGGGGCGCAGCTTCGTTCAAGCAGAGATTCTTTGACGGAATCTGCTCACGAATCAATTCGGCTCCCAATGGAGGCGGAGCATTCTTAACGGAGATCGCCTGTCGCGAATAAGCCGGACCACCGGCGATGAAACTCGTTGCGAGACGCGGCTCCGGAACGAACCCGTGAGCGGTTGCACCCGTCGCTATCTCGTCCCCTGAAAGCAGCTTGGCGAGAAGCTCTTCTGACGAGCCCAGCTTCGACGCCGGAAGAATTCCGAAAAGGAGCGTTTCAAGAATCGGCAACGGTGAAAGCACCCTCGCGGCTTCGCGGATCAGAATAACGTTCGAGAGAAATCCGAGTCCAAGGCCCCCGCTCGATTCTGCCACTCCGCCATAGAGTGCGCCGAGCTGTGCGAACTTCTTCCATCGCGATTGGAGGTCGCTCAGGAGAGCGTCCGATCGGCTCTCCGCAAGATAGGTTCGCCGTTTCTCTGCAGGAAACTCTGAGGTGAAGAAACCGCGAAGGCTTTCCTGCAACTGCTCAAGCTCGGGAGTCAGCAGAAATTTCACGCGATTCCAAGCAGAGCTTTCAATTCTTCGGAGGGTTGCCAAGGAGGCTGGAAAACGACCTCGACATTCGTTTCACGGACACCGGGAAGTTCCTCCGCCTTCCCCTTCACTTCCCCGACAAGCTGCGGCCCTGCCGGGCAGGCAATCGAGGTAAAGGTCATGCGGATATTCACCACATCTCCGAGAATCTCGATGTCGTAAATTAGCCCGAGCGTCCAGATATCGATGTAAAGCTCGGGATCGATGATCGTCTTGAGCATAGCGACAACATCGTCGCGTGTAGTGCTGCTCGGGACCTCGTTTGTCATGACCTGATACATATCCTGCAAGGGATGATACAGGGGAAAGGGGAAATATAGAAGTTTCCAGGGACGAGCCCTTGTCGGATACTCCGCCGCACCTCGAAGCCTGCATCGCTATGCCGCTCTATACACACGAACATCAGATTTTTCGCGACTCGATCCGGAAGTTTGTCGAGAGCGCGGTAATGCCGCGAGTCGACAGCTGGGAGCACGCGGGCGATTTTCCATCGGAGATATTCCGTGAGCTTGGCGCGCAGGGTTTCCTCGGAATACTCATCCCGGAGGCACTGGGCGGTGTGGGCGGAGACTACGCGTTGGCCGGCGCCTGGTGCGAAGAGTTTGGGCGGGTTCCGTCCGTTGGATTCGCAATCGCCGTGAATATGCACTCTTTGGTGATTACCCCTGCCCTCGCGCGGTTCGGAACGGAAGAGGCAAAGGCTCGCTGGATTCCGCCGGCTCTGCTCGGTGAAGCGATCGGGGCGTATGCGTTCACTGAGCCGAACGCGGGGAGCGATCTCTCCGGGATTCAGACCGACGCGCGAAAGGACGGCGATGACTTCATTCTGAACGGCTCAAAGATTTTTATCACGAACGGAAGAAGAGCGAGCTTCGTTCTCGTTCTGGCGCGCACCGACAAGGATGCGGGCTATGACGGATTCACGACATTTGTTGTGGATACTGCAACGAAAGGATTCGAGTGCAGCCGTACGCTTTCGAAGCTCGGTTGGCATGCTTCCGATACGGCGGAGCTGCAGCTAAATGACGTGCGAATCCCGGCGAGCGCAGTTCTCGGTCAAGTTGGTCAGGGCTGGCATCAGGCGATGATGTCTCTCGAATGGGAGCGTATGATGTTGACGCTCGCCGCGATCGGCGGGGCGGAGGCGTGCTTGGAGTCAACCGTGCAGTATACGAAAGATCGCCGCATGTTTGGCCGGGCACTTTCGGAGTTCGATCATACGCGCGACTTGTTGACGGGCCTGAAAGCACGCCTCGAGGCCGGACGCGCGATGACGCATAAGGGGCTCGGGATGCTCCTCCGCGGGGAGCGGTGCCGCAAAGAAGTGAGCCTCGCGAAGTATTATGTCTGTGAGCTTGCGATTGAGTTGGCGGACCGATGCCTGCAGCTGCACGGCGGCTATGGATACACCACGGAGTTTCGTCCTGAGCGGTGGCTTCGCGACTTGCGGCTGAACACAATCGGCGGCGGCACGAGCGAGATTATGCTGAAAGTCGCCGCGGGTGAGATTTTGAAATAGCCGGCTCGGATAGCCGGACGCGGTGGGTGTGGAAACAGATCGAGAGGAATCCAATTTGTGTCGGCCCGGATCGATCGAACCTGCGTCCTCGCTTTCTAGAGACCGAGCGAGGTAAGGTAGTCCGCGCTTACCGCGTCATACTCGCCAGCGGTTGCTTCCTTCAGCAGCGATCGGATGGTCGGAATCAGATTCCGCAACCTCCGCGCAACGAGACTCGAATTGTCTTTCGCCACCCAAGTCATGATGTCGAACAGCGCGGCCCGAGATTTGTCGTGCGCCGAGAGCTCATCGCGCATCTTGGCGAGCGTCCCGATCAGACTGATCTGCCGAACGAATTTGGCATGCCGCTGATCGATGAGCTCGAGAAAGCGCGCTGCGTTGATCATATCGGCCGCTTCGAGCTCGGCGGTGAAGGCACGATAGCGGCCGAGTTTGCCGAGCAAAGCGGCGAATGATTGCTGCTGGACCTCTTCGAGCCGACCTCCCGACCGCAGCGGTTGAAGGATATCGATAATCGGAGTCACCCACGTTCTCGGCAGAGCGATTATCCCTTCTTTCGCGGCCGAATTTATCGCATCGAGCAACGCGGAGAGCTCTGCGTTCGTCAAAGAACCTCCTAAATCCCACCGTCATCCGGTGAGGCTTCACCGGGAAACGAATGCATCGACCCGGAAGAATGGAGGAGAGAGCGCTTGAAGGAGAAAGCAGAGTGTCTGGGTATGACAGGAGAACCCGGGTCGATCAAATCTGAGCGGTGTCGTCAGCGGGATCTTGTTGAAGTCTTTCGAGAATTCGCGCAGCGAGTTTCACCGGGATACCGGTCCGGCGAGTTATCTCCTCGGCACTGCTCTCCTTGATCCGTTGCACGCTCCCGAACTCGCGAAGGAGGACGACACGGCGCCGATTCCCTAATCCCGTGATGTCGTCCAGCGCCGAGCGGATTGTGCGATTCGTTCGGGTGGAGCGATGGAAAGTAATGGCAAAGCGATGCGCCTCATCCCGGATGCGTTCGAGAAGATGGAGCGCTTTGCTCGATTCGCGCAGCATAATCGGTGCGCTCTTGCCCTCAAGATAGACGCGCTCCGGCCTATAGGGAGTTCTTTCGCCGCGACCGCCGCCCGCGAGATACGGCATGCGGGCTGTTCGCTTCTTTGCAAGGCCGATCATCGTGGGCTCCCGGAGGCTGAGCCGCTCCCGCACGGCGAGCGCTTGAGCGAGCTGGGCCTTTCCGCCGTCGATGATCAGGAGATCGGGAAGAGTGTTCTCCTCTGCGCACCGGCTCAGATGGCGCTCCACGATCTCATACATCGAAGCAAAGTCGTCGGGCTTTCCTTCCTGAGTTGCGAGATGAAAATGCCGGTAGCGTGTTTTCTCAGGACGGCCGTCACGAAAATGCACGACGCTCGCCACAGTTGAACCGCCTTGAAAGTGCGAGATGTCGACGCATTCAATGGTGCGCGGGATCTGCTCGATTCCGAGCTCGTCTTTGAGCCCGCGCAACGGGGCGTCGCCCTGACCGAGGGTTGAGCCGAAGCGGGCCAGAAAGTTTTCACGGGCGTTCTCCTGAGCGAGCGAGACGAGGCGATGCTTTTCCCCTTTCTCGGGGACGAGCAGCTCGGTTTTTGAGCCACGGCGCTCGGTATAGAGGATGTTCCGCGCCCAAAGATCTTCGAGCTCGAATGGGAGGAGAATCTGCTCAGGGATCTCAGCACCGACGTCGTAGTATTGGCTCAAAAAGGAGGAAAGCAACTCGTCATCAGGGATGTTGAGATTCTCAAAGGTGAAGGTGCGGGCATTTCGCAGCCGGCCCTGCCGCACCTGCATGACGGAGATCTCGGCGCGCTCACCGTCGCGGTGAATGCCAAGCGCGTCTTTCGATCCGCCGCCAAAGTTGTAGACCGGTTTGTCGACCGCGGCGTTGTTAATGATATCGAGCTGGTCGCGTAGTCTCGCGGCATCTTCGAATCGGAGGTCGTGGCTGGCTTGCAGCATGAGTTGCTCGATGCGCGCGA